>NZ_JBDYKJ010000015.1:0-75817 GCF_040012395.1 Nocardioides sp. 31GB23
TCTCGAAACCGGGTGGGTCCATGGCGTACGGCGAGCACGGTTGCGGTCTGCGAGTCACTCACGGGGTCTCGGCGTCGCTCGTCGCTGGCGCTCCTCCCTGCTCGACCAACGGCGCCGCTGGCACCTGCGCACCCTCGAGAACTTGACTTTTCTCGACATCGTCGGCGTGTCGACTGGAAATTACACGATTGTAGTTACTCACGAAACCTTCCGTGGCCCATGTGACTCGTGTGAAAGTTGCGCACCGTGTGAACTTCCCCGCGCACTGTGAAGGACCGTCGTATGCCCCCCAGCAGGTCTCGTTTCGTCAGCGGCTGCCAGCAGCTGCTGGTGCTCGGTGCCGTCGTCGCCGTGCTCGCGCCCGCCGCGAGCGTGATCAGCCTCGAGGTCGTCCAGCGCCCCGGCAGTGGTGCCGCGCCCGCCTACGACGGCGCCCTCGCGGCGTACGTCCGCTCGGCGCAGCAGACGGCCACCGTGCCCACCGCGCCGGTCGAGGCCGTCGTCGAGGAGCACGCGCTGACCGCCCCCTCGGGCGCCACCGTCGGTCGGGTGCAGGCCCGTCCCCTCGGTGGGCGTGCCACGGTGCTGACCAGCCGTCCCGAGCCGGTGAGCGGCTACGGCGCCGTCGGCGTCACCTGGGAGCCCGGTGCCCAGCTCGACGAGGACGAGATCGCCTTCGAGGTGCGCACCCGCACAGCCGGGGAGTGGAGCGAGTGGGCCGAGCTGGAGTACCACGACGAGCACGCCCCCGACGCGGGCAGCGCCGAGGCGGCCCAGGCGCGCCCCGGGACCGAGCCGATGATGGTCGGCGAGGTCGACGACGTGCAGGTGCGCAGCACCGAGCGCGCCGGCGCGCTGCCCGGTGACATGCGGATGGCGGTGATCGACCCCGGCACCCCCGAGGCCACCGCCGAGGAGCGCGCCGCCCTCGACACCGCCACGCTCGACGGGGCGGGTGACGCGGTCGCCGTCAGCGACCTCGAGGTCGACGACAGCGCCGGCGCCGACGTGCTGACCCTGCAGTCGTCGCAGGTGACGCCCAAGCCGGTGATCTACTCGCGCGCCCAGTGGGGCGCCGACGAGCGACTGCGCAGCGGGTCGCCGAGCTACCACGAGGTGCACGCGGGCTTCGTGCACCACACGGTCAACGCCAACAGCTACACCAAGGACCAGGTCCCGGCGATGCTGCGCAGCATCTACGCGTACCACACGAAGTCCCGGGGCTGGTCCGACGTCGGCTACAACTACCTCGTCGACCGCTTCGGTCGGATCTGGGAGGGCCGCGCCGGCGGCGTCGACCGCCCGGTGGTCGGGGCGCACACCCTGGGCTACAACGAGAACTCGTTCGCGATGTCGGCGATCGGCAACTTCGAGCAGGTGCGGCCCAGCGAGGCCGTGGTGCAGGCCTACGGCGCGCTCTTCGCGTGGAAGCTGTCGCTGCACGGCGTCGACGCCGCCTCGGGCTCCCAGCAGGTCGGCAGCCGCTCCTTCCCGGCCGTCAACGGCCACCGCGACGCCGGCTCGACCGCCTGCCCCGGCACGTTCCTCTACCAGCGCCTGGGTGACATCCGCAGGCTGGCCGACGCCGCCCAGGCCGACTTCGGCGGGCGCCAGCTGCCGGCCGACCTGGTCGACTCCCCGCACCCCGACCTGGTGGCGCGCCGCGCCTCCGACGGTCGCGTCTTGATCATCCCCACCGGCGGGATGAGCCGGGTCCGCAAGCCGGCCACGGTCTCGTCGGGCTGGTCGGGCTACGAGTCGGTGCTGCTCTCCGACGACGTGACCGGCGACGGGCGTCCCGACGCCCTGGGCGTGACGGCGTCGGGTGCGGTCGACGTGCGGCCCGGGCAGGACGGGGGCTTCGGCGAGACCACCCGCACCGCCACCGCCACCGAGGGCCACGACCTGGTCACCGCGGTCGGCGACGTCGACGGCGACGGGCGTCCCGACCTGGTCGGGCGCGACGGCGACACCCTCGAGGTGCTCTCGGGGCGCGGTGACGGGCGCTTCCGCGCCGCCGCGGCCACGACCGGCTGGTCCGGGTACGACGCCCTGGCCGGGAGCGACCTCGACGGCGACGGGTTCGCCGACCTCGTCGCCCGGCGTACGGACGGCGCCATGGTCTGGCACCGCGGCTCGGCCGCGGGCTTCGGTGCCGCGCAGCCCCTGGTCGGCGCCGGCTCCGGCTCCGCGTGGGACGTCGTCAGCGCGCTGGGCGACTGGAACGGGGACGGCCACACCGACCTCTTCGTGCGGCGCGAGCGCGGGCACGGCTACGTGCTGCCCGGTCGCGGCGACGGCAGCGTGGGCCACCCGCTGGGCCCGATCAAGCGGCTCAAGGGGCGCCCGGGCCTGACCGGGGGAGCCGACCTGAGCGGGGACGGGGTCCCCGACCTGGTCTTCCTCAAGGGCGACACCCTGATGAAGATCGTCTCGACCGGCGAGGCGGAGACCCGCGCCCCGGTGGACACCGGCACCCGGATGCGCTCGGCCGACCTGCTGCTCAACGTCGGCGACTGGGACGGTGACGGCCTGGGCGACCTGGTGCTGCGCAAGCGCAAGAACGGTGCGCTCAAGATGCGTCCCGGCGACGGTGCCGGCTCGTTCGGCAAGGCCGTGCTGCTGGGCCGCGGCATGGGCGGCGTCCGCCTGCTCGAGTCGGTCGGCGACGTCACCGGCGACGGCTGGCCCGACCTGATGGGCCAGCCGACCGGGGGCTCGATGATGATCTACCCCGGCCGGGGCGCGGCGCAGCTGGGTCCGGCGTACGTCGCGCACAGCGCGATCAGCGCGACCCGCCAGGTCGGTGTCGGCCTGTGGAACCGCGACGGTGCACCCGACTCGGCGTTCCGGCAGGGCGACGCGCTGGTGGCCTACCCCGGCAACGGACCGGGCGGGCTGACGGACCCCCAGCGACTCGACCTCGACCTGCGCGGCTACGACCTCGTGACCGGGATCGGCGACATGACGCTCGCGACGCGCGCCGACCTGGTGGTGCGCGAGAGCGCCACCGGCCACCTCTGGCTCCTCGAGGGCAAGGCGTCGGGCTTCCGGGCGCCGCGCTTCCTCGCCGACGGGGCGGGGGTCTACGACCTGGTGGACTGATCCCTGTCCGTGACGCGCTCGTCGGCCGAGGTCGACTCGAGGCGCGCCGGGTCAGGGTGCGCGACCAGGACCAGCGAGCCGCCGCGTGCGAGCGGCTCGGTGAAGGTGGCGAGCTCCGGTGGGGAAGCCGGGTTCGCCGCCGAGAGGAGACGGCCGCCGTCGGTGACGAGAGTCCCGGCGGCGGCCGCGCTCCACAGCTCCGACTGGCTCAGCGCCAGTCCGGGCGCGCGGACGGCGACGTCGTCGGCCTCCGGGGGGTCGAAGGCGATGAACGAGTCGGGCTGGCCCCAGATCTCCACGCCGACGTCGTGGACGCCCTCGGGCAGCGGCTCGGCGAAGCGCACCCCCATCGGGAGCAGGGCGCAGGCCAGCACCGGCACGTCCCCGGCACGGGCGGCGTGCTCGGCCACCGACCCGGGACCGCACACCACGGCTTCGGCGGTGCCCGCCTCCTCGGCGCCCACCACCACCAGGCCTGCGCTCCACGCGGCCCCCAGGAACACCGGGCCCAGCCAGTGGGCGGGCAGGTCGAGGCACAGCGCGTCGCCGCGCTCGAGGTCGTGCTCCTCCACGAGCAGCGAGGCCGCCTTGGCCACCCAGTTGGCGTACGTCGTCACGGAGAGCTCGCTGCGCTCGCCCGAGGCGTGGTCGTAGAAGGTCACCAGCGGGCGGCCCGGGTCGCGGGACAGCTCGCGCTGCAGCAGGGCGGGGAGGGTCGTCACGGCCCCGACACTAGGGTGTCGCCCATGACGAGCCTCGCGCCCATCGACTCCTTCTGGGCCGTGGTGCCCGCCGGCGGCGCCGGCACCCGCCTGTGGCCGCTGAGCCGCGCCGGGGCGCCGAAGTTCCTGCACGACCTGCGGGGCAGCGGCCGCACGCTGATCCAGGAGACCCACGACCGGCTGGGGCCGCTCGCCCCGGGCCGGGTGCTGGTGGTGACGGGGGCCGCACACCGCGACGCCGTGGCCGGCCAGCTCGACACGCTGGCGCCCGAGGCTATCCTCGCCGAGCCGTCCGCCCGCGACTCCATGGCCGCGATCGGGCTCGCGGCGGCGCTCATCGAGCGCGCCGACCCCGACGCGGTGATGGGCTCCTTCGCCGCCGACCACGTCATCACCGACGTCGAGGGCTTCGCCGGCGCGGTGCGCACCTCCGTCGAGGTGGCCCGCGAGGGGTGGCTGGTCACGCTCGGCGTCGAGCCGACGTTCCCCTCCTCGGCCTTCGGCTACATCCGCTCCGGCGAGCCGTTGGCCGAGCACCCCGGCGCCGCCCGGGTCTCGCAGTTCGTCGAGAAGCCGTCGGTGGAGGTCGCCCGGGGCTACCTGGCCGAGGGCGGCTACCGCTGGAACGCCGGCATGTTCGTGGCCCGGCCCACCGTGCTGCTGGACCTGCTGGCCGACACCGACCCGGGCTTCGCCGCCGACCTGCGCGCGCTCGCGGCCGACGGCTCGCGCATGGACGAGATCTGGCCGCGCCTGCCCCGCATCGCCGTCGACCACGCGGTGGCCGAGCCCGCCGCCGCGGCCGGCCGGGTGGCCACGGTGCCGGCCGCCTTCGACTGGGAGGACGTGGGCGACTTCGACTCCTTGGCGGCGCTGCTGGGCGCCGACGGGGTCCCGATGACGGTGCTCGGCGACGCCGACGTGCGCGTCGTCGACGCCTCCGGCCTCGTCGTGGCCGGCGGCCGGACGGTGGCGGTCGTCGGGCTCGACGACGTCGTGGTCGTCGACACCCCCGACGCCCTGCTGGTGACCACGCGCGAGCGCGCCCAGGACGTCAAGGCCGTGGTGGCCGCCCTCAAGGAGTCCGGGCGCGCCGACCTGACCTGAGCCGCTCCGACCCGGTCAGGGCCGGTCAGAGGAAGGCGTTGGGCTCGGGGGAGTCCTGCTGGGGGTACTCGGTCACGAACTCCTCGACCGCCGCGCCGCTGGGCTCGGAGCAGTACTGCCACACCCCGACCTGGTTGGCGGTGTCGGTCTCACCGGCGCCGCCGGCCGACCAGTGGGTCATCGCGACGTGCTGGCCGTCGGGGAAGGCGTCGCCGTCCTCGGAGGTCCAGGACGCGGCGATGAAGGCGTTGCGGCGGTTGGACTCGTCGGAGAACTTCTCGGCGATGCCGCGCACCTCGCCGAGCGCCTCGTCGTCGTCGGCGATCGTCTCGTCGTACCAGAGCACGGTGTAGCCGTGCTCCTGGTTGTGCACGAGGGCCTCGATCTCGGGACGGTCGTCGGCGGTGTAGAACTCGCGGGCCCCGGAGACGGGCGCGACGCCGGCGATGTTCCAGTGCGGGCCGAACGCCGGCGGCGAGGTGTCGTAGGTGACCTGCTGCTCCTGCGGGACGTGGGTGCCGCTGTCGGCCGCGGGCTCGGTGGTGACCTCGCCGCACACGTCGGCGGGGGCGCCGATCTCGTCGATGGCCAGCGAGCTGTACTGGCTGCTGGCGACCTCGTCGCTGATGATCCCGTAGAGCGGCACCGCGATGATGGCGGCGGCGATGACGCCGCAGACGGCGACGATCGCGTAGCCGCGGCGCTTGTCGGCGCCCTTCTGCTGCTTGCGGATCGCGTCGATCTTGGCCTGGCGGTCGGACTTGGCGGGCTTGGCCACGGTTCGGCTGTCCTCGGTGTCGGGGGCGGTCTCTCGGGTCGTTCCCGGGGGCTGGCGGGGATTCTACGGAGTGCGCGGTCGCAACTCGGCAGCGACGGCGGATCCCGCGTCGTCGGGGGCGTGCGCCGACCACCCGTGCGCGAACGCCAGGGGGGCCAGGAGCGCGGCCAGGCGAGGCCGGTCGGCAGGGGTCAGCCGGACCTCCAGCACGGTGGGGTCGCCCGCGGACGGGGTCGTCGTGGCGGTGCCGCCGCTGACGTGATCGACGGCCGCGACGAGCTCTTCCGGTGGTGCCGGGGCCCCGAAGGGCGCCTGGTCTAGCGCCGCGCCGCGCAGCGCGCGCACGACGGCCTCGCGGGCGCCGTACCCGAAGAGGTCGCCGCCCTCGGGCCGCACCAGCGCGGTGGCGCCGGGGCCGGGGTCGTCGAGGGGGAGCACCAGGTCGGCGCGCCCGCGCAGCACCGCGAACGGCCGGCCGCCGAGCTTGCCCTGGGCCAGCTCCGCGGCGCCCGCGACCTCGTCGGCGACGGCGGGCGCGGTCACCGCCAGCTCGTTGCCGTGGGCGTCGACCCGGCCGGCGAAGCTCTCGGCCACGTCGAGCCCGGCGGCGCCGATCGCGATGTCGGTCTGCCCCTCGCGCCAGGCGCGACCTGCGGTGTCGGTGACGACCACGCCCACCACGTGCCCGCACAGCTCGTGCAGGCGTGCGCGCAGGCGGCGCGCGGAGGCGTCGGGATCGACCGGCAGCAGCACGATCGAGCCCAGCTCGACGTTGGAGGCGTCGATGCCGGCCGCGGCCATGGTCAGCCCGTGGTGGGTGCGCACGATCGTGGTCGGCCCGCGGCGCGCCACCACCCGGGCGGTCTCGTCGGCCAGCGCCCGGGCCCGGTCGCCCCGGCGCACCCGGCCCTCCGACTTGCTCACGACCTTGCTGGTGACCACCACGACGTCGCCGTCGACGAGGTCGTGGCCACCCGTGCCGTGGCCCAGCGCCCCGAGCAGCGCGGCGGCCAGGTCGGTGCCCTCCACGACCTCGGGCACGCCGTCGGGGGCGTGCACCGTCAGGGACGTCATCGGGTCGCGAGGTCGACCGCGGCGGCCACCATGGCCGCGGTGGCGTCGGGCGAGGTCATCATCAGCGGCACGGCGCCCGCGCGCAGGCCGGCCTCCTCGAGGGCCGCGACGTCGCCCGCGTCACCGGTGTCGACCAGCCAGCCGTCGAGCACCCCGCCCTGCGAGCGGGCCCCGTAGTGCAGCCCGACGCCGGCCGCGCTGACCTCGACCCCGATGGCGGTCAGCAGCTGGCGAGCCATGCCGCGCACGTGCTGGCCCCCGACGATCGGGGACAGGCCCACCACCGGCGCACCGGTGGCGACGAGGGCCTCGCGGACCCCGGGCACGCCCAGGATCGTGCCGACGGAGACCACGGGGTTCGACGGCGGCACCAGCACCAGGTCGGCCCCGGTGATCGCCTCGACCACGCCGGGCGCCGGCGTGGCCGCGTCGAGACCCACGACGACGACCGTCTCCGCGGGCACCTCGGCGCGCATCCGGATCCAGTACTCCTGGAAGTGCACGACCCGGGTGCCGCTGGGGGAGTCGGCGTCGGCGACCGCGACGTGGGTCTCGACCCGGTCGTCGGTCATCGGCAGGAGGCGCAGGCGCTCGCCGTGCACCGGCTCGAGCCAGCGCCGGCACAGGGCGGCGGTGACCGCCGAGAGCGGGTAGCCCGCCTCGAGCATCTGGGTGCGCACCAGGTGGGTCGCCACGTCGCGGTCGCCGAGGCCGAACCAGGTCGGCTCGACGCCGTACGCCGCCAGCTCCTCGCGCACGCTCCACGTCTCGTCGCGCCGGCCCCAGCCGCGCTCGGGGTCGATCCCGTCGCCGAGGGTGTACATCACCGTGTCGAGGTCGGGGCAGACCTTGAGCCCGTGCACCCACAGGTCGTCGGCGGTGTTGGTGACGACCGTGACGACCGCGTCGGGGGCCACGCCGGGCAGGGCGCCGGTGTCGATGGCGTGCAGCAGACCCTGCAGGAAGCGGGCGCCGCCGATGCCCCCGGAGAGGACGGTGAGGGAACGCATGGGGCTACTGTGCCGCAGCGACCGGCGCCGCCGGTCCGCAGACCCCCGGTCACGGGGTCTGGACCCGGTGGGGTAATACCAGACTTTCGCTTGACTTCCGGTGTACGACAGGCATGTAATTCCCACAGTGTTCTTCGGGATTTCCACTGGGTCGAAAGGGCGTACGCCGTGAGAGAGCTGTTTCTCCTCGAATCGGACGCCACCGAGGCGGGCTGGCAGGATCGCGCCCTGTGCGCACAGACCGACCCCGAGGCGTTCTTCCCTGAAAAGGGTGGTTCCACCAGGGAGGCCAAGAAGGTCTGCCTGACCTGCGAGGTGCGTGACGAGTGCCTCGAGTCCGCGCTGATGAACGACGAGCGCTTCGGCATCTGGGGCGGCCTCTCCGAGCGGGAGCGTCGCAAGCTGAAGAAGCGCGCAGTCTGAGGGTGCTCCGCGCACCCTGGTGAGGGTCAGCCCCGGTCGTCAGCGACCGGGGTCCCTTGCATTTCGGGGCCCGTGCCCGTGGGCACGTACGCTTGCCGATCGTGTCCGGGTCGGGTCGGGGGGCGGTGGCCGCCCTCGTGGTCAGTCACGACGGTGCGCGCTGGCTGCCCGTCGTGATCGATGCGCTGCGCTCGCAGACCCGGGCCCCCGACCGGGTCGTGGCCGTCGACACCGGCAGCCGCGACGACAGCGCCGACCTGCTCGAGGCCGCCTTCGGCCCGGTCGTGCCGGCCCCGGCGAGCACCGGCTACCCCGAGGCGGTGCGCCGCGGCGTGGCCGAGCTCGGGCCCGAGGTCGAGTGGCTCTGGCTGCTGCACGACGACTCCACGCCCGACGCGTCCGCGCTCGAGGCGCTGCTCGCCGCCGCCGACGAGCACCCCGAGGCCGACATCCTGGGGCCCAAGCTGCGCGAGTGGCCCTCGCTGCGTCGCCTCCTCGAGGTCGGGGTGACCATCTCGGGCACCGGGCGCCGCGAGACCGGGCTCGAGCGCGGCGAGTACGACCAGGGCCAGCACGACGAGGTGCGGCGGGTCCTCGCGGTCAACACCGCCGGGATGCTCGTGCGCCGCCAGGTCCTGGAGGACCTGGGCGGCCTCGACGACCACCTGCCCGTCTTCGGCAACGACATCGACCTCGGCTGGCGCGCCGCCGCCGCCGGGCACACCACGCTGGTCGTGCCCCAGGCCGTGGTCTTCCACGCCGAGGCCGCCCACCGGGGTCTGCGCCGCACCGCCCTGACCGGGCGGCACACGCACTTCCAGGAGCGGCGAGCAGCGCTGTTCACGCTGCTGGTCAACGCGCGACCGCGCGCCCTGCCGCTGCAGGTCGTGCGCCTGGTGCTCGGCACGGTGCTGCGGGTGCTGGGCTTCCTGCTCGTCCGCTCGGTCGGGGAGGCCCTCGACGAGCTCGCCGCGCTGCTCTCGCTGGCCGGCTCGGCCGGCGACGTCCGCCGTGCCCGCCGCGAGCGCCGGGGCCGGGCCACCGCGCCGCCGCAGGAGGTGCGGCGGCTGCTGGCCCCGCCCTGGCTGCCCTACCGCCACGGTCTCGACGCGGTCAGCGACCTGGCCTCCGCGCTCACCGACCAGGCGAGCGACGTCGCCGAGCGGCGCCGGGCCGCGGCCGCCGAGCGCGACCCGGCGGCGTACGCCGCCCAGGCCGGCGCGCGCCGGGCGGTCGCCGAGGACGCCGAGGACGAGGACGTCCCCGAGGACACCTCGTTCGTGGCCCGGTTCCTGAGCGACCCGGTGGCGGTGGTGCTCTCCCTGGGCGTGCTGGCCCTCCTGGTGGCCACCCGGGCCGGCTTCGGCCAGGCCGTCGGCGGCGCCCTGGCGCCCGTGCCGGACACCGCCGGGGCGTGGTGGGGGCTGCTGCTGGAGACCTGGCACGCGCTGGGGCAGGGCACCGCCGTGCCGGCCCCGGCCTACCTGCTGCCCCTCGCGCTGCTCGCGACGCTGCTGGGCGGCAGCCCTGCCGCCGCGGTCTCGGCGGTGCTGCTGCTGGCGGCACCCCTGGCCCTGTGGGGCGCCTGGCGCCTGCTGCGGGTCGCCGGCCGTCTGGTCTCCGTGCGGGGCGCCCCGCGGTGGCTGCTGGTCTGGGGCTCGGCGACCTACGCGCTGGTGCCGCTGACCAGCGGTGCGTGGGGCGAGGGACGGCTGGGGCCGGTCGTGAGCGTCGCGCTGCTGCCGTGGGCGGCGCACGCCGCGCTCGGCTTCGCCGACCCGGCGGCCGACCGCCGCTGGCGGGCCGCGTGGCGGCTGGGGCTCCTGCTCGCCCTGCTCACCGCCTTCACGCCCACCGCCTGGCTGGTCGCGGCGCTGCTCACGGGCGTCGTCGTGACGGTGGTGGTCCTCGTGCTCCCCGGCGCCGCGCGCGACCGGTCGACCTGGCTGCCGCCCCTCACCGCCCTCCTGGTGCCGCTCGCGCTGCTCGCTCCCTGGTGGGTGGGGTCGCTGCGCCGCGGCGCCGCCGAGGCGCTGCTGCTCGACCCGGGTCGCCTGCCCGCGGCCGAGCCCAGCGGCCTCCAGCTGCTCGCAGGCCGCCTCACCGACACGGGCGCGCCGTGGTGGCTCGGCCTGGTGCTGGTCGTCCTCGCGCTGCTGGCGCTGGTGCCGCGCCCCACCAGGGCGGCCGTGCTCCTGGTGTGGGTGGTGGCCCTGGTGGCCGTGCTGGTGGCCCTCGCGCTCTCCGTGGTGCGCCTCGAGCTCGTCGTCGGCACCGCCGCGCCGGGCGTGGCCGCGCCGCTCGCGGTGCTGGCCGGGGCCCTGGTGACCGCCGTGGTGCTCGGCGGCGTCGGTGCGCGCGAGACTGCCGCCCGGCCGCTGCTGGTGGGCCTGGGCCTCGTCGCCGCCGTGGTGCCGGTCCTCGGCCTGGCCTGGGCGGTCGTGGCCGACGGCCGGCTCGGCGACGAGCCCGCCTCCGACGTCCCCGCCTACATGGTCCAGCGCTCCGAGCTGGGCCCCGAGCACGGCATCCTGGTGCTGCGCGGCGACGTCGCCGGCGGCCTCGAGCACACCGTGCGCCGTGGCGACGGCACCACCCTCGGCGAGGACGAGGTGCTCGCGCTGAGCGGCGAGGACGCCGACCTCACCGCCACGGTGCGCGAGCTCGTCTCGGCCCCCACCAGCGACACCGTCGCGCGCCTCGGCGACCTCGGCATCGAGCACGTCGTGCTGCCGGCTCCCGCCGACGGCGACGTGGCGGCCGGCCTCGACGCCGCCGGCGGCCTGGTGCAGGCCAGCGCCGCCGACCCCGGCACCCGGGCGTGGCAGGTCGACGAGCCCCTGTCGACGCGGGCGCTCGAGACCGGCACCTCCCCGCTGCACGTCGTGCTGCTCGTGGTGCAGGGCGTCACGCTCGTGGTGGTCCTGGTCCTCTGCGCCCCCACCCGCGAGCGCAGGAGGCGCCGATGAGCCCCGTGACCCCCGGCCGGAGGGCCGGCACCGGCTCCGCACGCCGGCTGGACCGCGTGCTGGTGGCGGCGGTGGTCGTGCCCGCGCTGGCCGTGGGCGGGGCCCTGCTGGCCGACAGCGCGGTCGCGCCGCGCCCGGCCGACCAGCCGCCGCGCGAGGCCGACCTCGACCGGGCCACCCTGGTCTGCCCGACGGCGACCAGCGACGGCCGTGTCGTCGTGGCCAGCGGCACCGGGGCCCGCGGCGAGGTGGGGATCGGCGCCGAGGGCGACGACCTGCGTCTCGACCGGCGTGCCGCCGGGGTCGCGGACACCGACGACGTCGCCGTGGTCACCGGCACCGGCGCGCTGGCCCCCGGGCTGGTGGCGCTGCGCACCGCCGGTCCGGGCCTGCGTGCGGTGGCCTGCCCGGCCACCCGCTCCGACCAGTGGTTCACCGGTGTGGGGGCCGGCGCCGAGCACACCTCGGTCCTCGAGCTGACCAACCCCGACGCCGGGCCGGCGACCGTCGACGTCGAGGTGCACGGCCAGTCCGGGCCCGTGGAGGCCGACGGGCTGCGCGGCGTCGCGGTGCCCGGGCGGGGCACCGTGCGGCTGCGCCTGGGGGCCGAGGTCCCCCAGCGCGAGGAGCTGGCGATCCGGGTGAGCACCGAGCGGGGACGCGTCGCGGCCGTGGTCGTCGACGCGTTCGTGCCCATCGGCCGCGGCGTGCCCACCAAGGAGTACCTCCCCGGCCAGGAGGAGCCCGGGCTGGCCAACGTGCTGCTGGGGCTGCCCGACGCCGATCCCCAGGACGGTGACGAGCGCTCGGTGGTGCTCGCCAACGGCGGCGACGACGTCGCCCGGGTGCGCCTCGAGGTGATCACCGCCGGCTCCGTCTTCGCGCCGGCCGAGCTCGAGGAGGTCACCGTCGACCCGGGCAGCGTCGAGCGGATCCCCGTCGAGGGCCTGCTGGGCTCCGACGCGGCCGAGGGCGCCCTGGGCCTGCGCGTGGTCAGCAGCCGGCCCGTGACCGCGACCTTCCGTGCCCGCAGCGGCGCCGACCTGCTCCAGTCGGTGCCCGGCGGCCGTGTCGAGGGCACCACCCTGCTGCCGGTGCCCGCCGGGGCCAAGCAGCTCCTGCTCGCCGACGCCGACGGCGTCGGGACGGTGCGCGTCGAGGCCCGCGACGCCGACGGCGAGCGGCTGCGGCGGCGCCGCTACGAGCTCTCGCCGGAGGTGGGGCTGTCGGTGCCGCTGCCCGACGGCGCCGCGCTGGTCGAGGTGCGCACCGACGGCCTCGACCTCGTCGGCTCGGTGCTGGTCGAGACCGGGTCCGGTGCGGCGGTGCTGCCGCTGCGGCCGCTGGTGCTGACCGACCTGGTGCCCGCCGTGCGGCCCGGCCTGCCCTAGACCGGCCTGCCCTAGTCCGCGTCGTAGCGGGGGTCGACGTCGGCGGGGTCGCAGCCGAGGAGCTCGGCGACCTGCTCGACGAGCACGGTCAGCAGCAGCGCGTGCAGCTCCGAGCGGGTCTCGCACCGGTGCTCGATCGGGCGGCGGAAGACCACCAGCCGGCTCGGCCGCCCGCCGGCGCCGCGCACCAGCGACGCGAGCGGCACGCTGTCGGGGGTCCAGTCGTCCGGCACCAGCGGCGTGTCCTCGACGGCGAACTCCACGAGCCCGAGCCGGTCGGACCAGCGGTCCTCGAGGTCGGTGACCAGGTCGAGGACCAGGTCGTCGAAGCGCTGGCGGCGGGTGCGGACGGCGACCGTGCCGGGCACCGCGGGCCGCACACCGGGCCCGCGCGGGCCCCGACCGCGCCGGTCACGGATCCCACGTCGGGGCACGGCGTCGTCGGGCATGCCGCGAGCCTAGTCGGCGCCGGCCCCGGCGGGAGGTAGCGTCTGGGCCGTGAAGCCCGCCCGCCGCTGCTCCCGCACCGCGTGCGGCCGGCCTGCGGTGATGACGCTGACCTACGTCTACGCCGACCAGACCGCCGTGCTCGGTCCGTTGGCCACCTATGCCGAGCCGCACGCCTACGACCTGTGCGAGACCCACAGCGAGCGGCTCTCGGCCCCCCGTGGCTGGGAGGTGCTCCGCCTGGCCCAGCCCGCGCCCCCCGGTCCCAGCAACGACGACCTCCTCGCGCTCGCCGACGCCGTGCGCGAGGCCGGCCGGCCGGCCCCCGTGCAGCGGTCCCTGCCCGAGGCGGAGACCGGCCGTGAGACCACGCGTCGGGGCCATCTGCGGGTGCTCAGCTCCGACCACTAGGGTCAGGGCATGGCCGACACCCTGAGTGCCGACAACGTCCACGCGGTCTTCAAGGCCTACGACGTGCGCGGGATCGCCCCCGACCAGATCGACGAGGCGCTCGCCCGCGCCACGGGCCTCGCCTACGTGCAGGTGCTCGGCGTCGACTCGGTCGTGGTCGGCCACGACATGCGTCCCAGCTCGCCCGGGCTGGCCGGCGCCTTCGCCGAGGGCGCCACCGAGGCCGGGGCCGACGTGGTGATGATCGGCCTGGCCTCCACCGACCAGCTCTACTTCGCCTCGGGCTTCCTGGGCCGGGCCGGCGTGATGTTCACCGCCAGCCACAACCCGGCGCAGTACAACGGCATCAAGATGTGCCGGGCGCACGCCGTGCCGGTGGGCGCCGACACCGGTCTCGCCGAGATCCGCGACCGCGTGGTCGCCGGCGTCGTGCCCGACGCGGTGGGCACCGGCTCGATCAGCAGCCACGACGTGCTCGAGGCCTACGCCGCCCACCTGCTGACCCTGGCGCCGGTCTCCGGGCGGCGGCTCAAGGTGGTCGTCGACGCGGGCAACGGGATGGCCGGGCACACCGCCCCGGCCGTCTTCGGGCGCCTGGGCGACGACGTCGTCGACGTCGTGCCGATGTACTTCGAGCTCGACGGCACGTTCCCGAACCACGACGCCAACCCCATCGACGCCGAGACGCTGGTCGACCTGCAGGCACGCGTCGTGGCGGAGGGCGCCGACGTCGGCCTGGCCTTCGACGGCGACGCCGACCGCTGCTTCCTCGTCGACGAGCGCGGCGTCGCGGTCTCGCCGTCGACGCTGACGGCCCTGATCGCGGCGCGCGAGCTGGCCAAGCACCCCGGGTCGACCGTCATCCACAACCTGATCACCAGCCGGGCCGTGCCGCAGCTGGTCGAGGAGCTGGGCGGGCGCCCGGTGCGCACCCGGGTGGGCCACTCCTACATCAAGGCCACGATGGCCGAGACCGACGCGGTCTTCGGCGGGGAGCACTCGGGGCACTTCTACTTCCGCGACTTCTGGCGCGCCGACTCGGGGATGCTCGCGGCGCTGCACGCGCTGGCCGCGCTCGCCGAGACCGACCTCCCGCTCTCGGCGCTGCTGGCGCAGTACGAGCGCTACCCGCTCAGCGGCGAGATCAACTCCACGGTCGCCGACCAGGGCGAGGTGATCGCCGCGATCGAGGCGGCGTACGCCGGTCGCGAGGGCGTGAGCACCGACCGGCTCGACGGGCTCAGCGTGCTGCACGCAGACTGGGCCTTCAACGTGCGCGGCTCCAACACGGAGCCGCTGCTGCGGCTCAACGCCGAGGGGAAGGACCAGCAGACCATGACGACCGTGCGCGACGAGGTGCTGAGCATGATCAGGGGTGCGCGATGAGCGGCCTGGACCTCGACCCGGCCCTGCTGGAGATCATCGTCTGCCCCGACTGCCACGGTGACCTGGCCGAGGGCCCGGGCGTGGGCGACGGCCCCGAGCTGGTGTGCGGCTCGTGCGGCCTGGCCTACCCCGTGCGCGACCAGATCCCGGTGCTGCTGGTCGACGAGGCCCGCCGCCCGTGACCTGGTTCGACGAGTCCCGCCTCGACGACGAGCTGGCGCTGGAGCGCATCGACGTCCGGCTGCGGACCCTGGCCGAGTCCGGCTCGAGGGTGCGCCGCGAGGCCGGTGACGCCGCCTCGGCGATGGCCGAGGCGGTCACCCGTGCCCAGGACCTGCCCCGGCCGCGGGCGGTGATCGCCGCGGGCCCCGACTCGCGGCTGCTGCGCGCGGTGCTGGAGCCGTGGTGCCCGGTGCCCTTCGTGGCCTGGCCCGGCCACGCGCTGCCCGGCTGGGCGGGCAGCCTCGACCTGGTGGCGGTGCTGGCCCCCGACGGGGGAGACCACGGCACCGCCGCGGCGGTGCGCCGCGGCTGCCAGGTCGTGGTCGCCGGCCCGCCCGGGTCGATGGTCGCCGAGCACGCCGCGGGGCGCTGGAGCGCCATCCTGCCGACCACCACGCGCGACCCGCTGGCCACGGCCGTGGTCATGCTCTCCTACCTCGAGCAGGTGCGGCTGGGCCCCAGCGCCGACCCCGGCACCGTCGCCGACGCGCTCGACCAGGTCGCACTGGCCTGCGCGCCGCGCCGCGACCTGGCGGTGAACCCGGCCAAGACGCTGGCCATCGGCCTGGCCGACACCAACCCCGTCGTCTGGGGCGGCAGCGTCCTGGCGGCCCGGGCCGCGCGCCGGGTCGCGGAGTCGATCCGTCGCTCGAGCGGGCGCACCGCCATCGCCGGCGAGGTCGACCAGCTGCTGCCGGTCATCGAGGCCTCGCGCCCCCGGGACGTCTTCGACGACCCCTTCGCCGGCGGCGCCGGCGACCTGCGCCCGGTCCTGGTGGTCCTCGACGACGGCGTCGACGACCCCCTGGTGCACGAGCAGCGCCAGCAGCTGGAGTCGGCGGCCGCCGAGCGCGGGGTGCGGGTCGAGACGCTGACGTGCGAGGAGGGCGACGAGGTCGCCCGCTACGCCTCGCTGCTGCTCAGCGGCACCTACGCCGCCGAGTACCTGCGGCTCGGGCTGGTCGACGACTGAGGTTTGCCCGCCCGCCGCCGGCGGGTAGGACTGGACCCATGGCCTCCCGACGAGACCCGTGGTTCGACAACGCCAAGATGGCCCTCGTGACGTTGGTGGTCCTCGGTCACTCGTGGGTGCTGCTGCCCGACAGCGTGCTGGTCGAGCACCTCTACGACTTCCTCTACGCCTGGCACGTCCCGGCGTTCGTGCTGGTCACCGGCTACCTGTCGCGCTCCTTCTCCTACACCCGTGCGCGCCTGTGGAGCCTGGTGCGCACCGTCGCGGTGCCCTACGTGCTCTTCGAGGCCGGCATCGCCCTGTTCCGCATCCACGTCGGCGGCGAGCAGCTCGAGGACCTGTGGCGCGACCCGCACTGGCCGATGTGGTTCCTCTCGGCGCTGTTCTTCTGGCGACTGCTCACCCCGGTCCTGCGCGACCTGTGGGGCGGCCTCGCGGTCGCGGTCGGCGTCAGCCTGGTGGCCGGTCTCTACGCCGGGGACACCCTCGACGTGGCCCGCATCCTGGGCCTGCTGCCGTTCTTCGTGATGGGTCTCAAGGCCACCCCCGAGCGGCTCGAGCTGCTGCGCGCCCGTTGGGTGCAGGTGGTCTCGGTGGGCGTGCTGGTCGGCATCTGGTTCCTGACCGCGCGCACCGACCAGTGGGCGGCCACCGAGTGGCTCTACTACCGGGCGCGCTACGACGAGCTCGACGTCAGCGACACCCGCGCGTTCCTGACCCGCACGAGCCTGCTGGTCCTCGGCACGCTGGGGGCGTGGGCCTTCCTGGCCCTGGTGCCGCGGGTCGGTGGCTGGTTCACCCGGATGGGCTCGGCGACGCTCGTGGTCTACCTCTTCCACGGCTTCGCCGTGAAGGGCGCCGGGTACGCCGGGTGGGGCGGCTTCGCCGAGCAGCACCCGGCCCTGGGGCTGGTCGTGACCAGCGTGCTGGCGCTCGGGCTGGCGCTGCTCCTGGCCAGCGCGCCGGTGGCGCGGGTGCTGGGCCACGTGGTCGACCCGTTCGGCTTCGCGGGACGCCGGGTGGGGGAGGCGGCCGAGGTCGCGGTCGCCTCGCAGCGCGTCGACGACCACGCCGAGGAGGTCGCCGAGCTGGTGGCCGCCGAGCAGCGCGCGCCCGCGGCGCGTGGGTAGGCTCCTGGTCGTGCCGACCCACCACGCCCACGCCCCCTGCGGAGACCTGCGATGAGCGGCGGGCTGTTCGCCCTCCTCGACGACGTGGCCGCCCTGGCCCGCCTGGCCGCCGCGTCGGTCGACGACGTGGGGGCCGCAGCCGGCCGGGCCAGCATGAAGGCCGCGGGCGTGGTCGTCGACGACACCGCCGTGACCCCGCAGTACGTCCAGGGCGTCGCCGCCCACCGCGAGCTGCCGATGATCCGCAAGATCGCCGTCGGCTCGCTGCGCAACAAGCTGCTCATCATCCTGCCGGCGGCCCTGCTGCTCTCGCAGTTCCTGCCCTGGCTGCTCACCCCGATCCTGATGCTCGGCGGCGCCTTCCTGTGCTACGAGGGCGCCGAGAAGATCTGGGAGAAGGTGAGCGGGCACCACCCCGAGGAGACGAGTGCGGCCGAGGCCGCCACCGACCCCGTCGAGGCGGAGAAGCGGATGGTCGCCGGCGCGATCCGCACCGACCTGATCCTGTCGGCCGAGATCATGGTGATCAGCCTCAACGAGGTCGCCGACGAGCCGTTCCTCTCCCGCGCGGTCATCCTGGCCGTGGTGGGGGTGGGCATCACCGCCCTGGTCTACGGCGTCGTGGCGGTCATCGTGAAGGTCGACGACGTCGGGCTGGGCCTGACCCAGCGCGCCTCGGCGACCGCGCAGCGCCTGGGCCACGCGATGGTCGCCGCCATGCCCCGGCTGCTGACCGTCATCGGCGTCGTGGGCACCGCCGCGATGCTGTGGGTGGGCGGCCACATCCTCCTCGTCGGGGTCGACGAGCTCGGCTGGCCCGCGCTCTACGACGCGGTGCACCACCTCGAGGAGCAGGTCCACGACGCGCTCGGCGCGGTGGGCGCGACGGCCGCCTGGCTGGTCAACACCGCGGCCTCGGCCGCCCTGGGCCTGCTGGTGGGCGCTGTGGTCGTGGCCCTGGCGCACCTGCGCCCGCGTCGGGGCTCCGCCGCGAATTCCTGAATCGTTCGCGGCCCCACCTACGCTGGAGGGGTCCGCGTGGGAGATCCCGACGATGCGCAGATGCGCGACGCAGACCTGCTCCAGACGCTTCGAGGAGACAACAAGATGGACTTCAAGGTCGCCGACCTGTCCCTGGCCGACTACGGCCGCACCGAGATCACCCTGGCCGAGCACGAGATGCCCGGCCTGATGGCGATGCGCGAGCGCTACGGCGCCGACAAGCCGCTCGCGGGTGCCCGGATCGCCGGATCGCTGCACATGACCATCCAGACCGCGGTGCTCATCGAGACCCTCGTGGCGCTGGGCGCCGAGGTCCGCTGGGCCTCGTGCAACATCTTCTCCACCCAGGACCACGCCGCGGCCGCGGTCGTCGTGGGCCCCGAGGGCACGCCCGAGGACCCGCAGGGCGTCCCGGTCTTCGCCTGGAAGGGCGAGAGCCTCGAGGAGTACTGGTGGTGCACCCAGCAGATCCTCGACTGGCCTGCTGACACCTACGCCAACATGATCCTCGACGACGGCGGCGACGCCACGCTGCTGGTCCACCTCGGCACCGAGGCCGAGAAGTCGGGCCAGGCGCCCGACCCGGCCACCGCCAAGAGCCACGAGCAGAAGGTCATCTTCGACGTCCTGCAGGCCTCGCTGGCCGCGACGCCGGAGCGGTTCACCAAGATCGGCAACGAGATCCGCGGCGTCACCGAGGAGACCACCACCGGTGTGCTGCGTCTCTACGACATGATGCGCGAGGGCACGCTGCTCTTCCCGGCCATCAACGTCAACGACTCGGTCACCAAGTCGAAGTTCGACAACAAGTACGGCTGCCGCCACAGCCTCGTCGACGGCATCAACCGTGCCACCGACGTCCTGATCGGCGGCAAGGTCGCCGTCGTGTGCGGCTACGGCGACGTCGGCAAGGGCAGCGCCGACTCGCTGCGCGGCCAGGGCGCCCGCGTCATCGTCACCGAGATCGACCCGATCTGCGCCCTGCAGGCGGCGATGGACGGCTACCAGGTGACCACGCTCGACGACGTCCTCGACGTCGCCGACATCATCATCACCGCGACCGGCAACAAGGACGTCGTCTCGGTCGACCAGATGCGCCGGATGAAGCACAACGCGATCCTCGGCAACATCGGCCACTTCGACAACGAGATCGACATGGCCGGGCTCGAGACCTTCCCGGGCGTGCACCGCAAGACCGTCAAGCCGCAGGTCGACGTGTGGACCTTCCCGGCGGCCGAGGGGCGCGAGGCGTCCTCGATCATCGTGCTGTCCGAGGGGCGCCTGATGAACCTCGGCAACGCGACCGGCCACCCGTCGTTCGTGATGTCGAACTCCTTCACCAACCAGGTGCTTGCCCAGATCGAGATCTTCACCAAGCCCGCGGAGTACCCCGTCGGGGTCTACGTGCTGCCCAAGCACCTCGACGAGGAGGTCGCCCGGCTGCACCTCGGTGCGCTCGGCGTGAAGCTCACCGAGCTGTCCGGCGACCAGGCGGCCTACCTCGGCGTCGACGTGGCCGGGCCCTACAAGTCCGACCAGTACCGCTACTGAGCACGACCACCGACGACGAGTCGTCCCTGGCACCACGACCGGCGTGCGCGCCGGCGTGGTGCCAGGGTGCAGGATGGGGACCATGAGCGAGGCAGCGAGCCGCAACGAGTACGCCACCAAGGGGCGCGTGCTCGTCGTCGACGACGACGCCTCCCTCGCCGAGATGCTCACCATCGTGCTGCGCCAGGAGGGCTTCGACAGCCGGATGGTGACCCGCGGCGACCTGGCTCTCGAGGTCTTCCGCGACTACCGCCCCGACGTGGTGCTGCTCGACCTGATGCTGCCCGGCAAGGACGGCATCGACGTGTGCAAGGAGATCAGGGCCGAGTCCGGTGTGCCGATCGTGATGCTGACGGCCAAGGGCGACACCGTCGACGTGGTGGTGGGCCTGGAGTCGGGCGCCGACGACTACGTCGTCAAGCCGTTCAAGCCCAAGGAGCTGGTGGCGCGCATCCGTGCCCGGGTCCGGCGCAACGACTCCACGTCCCAGGCGGAGAACCTCACGATCGGGGACCTGTCCATCGACGTCGCCGGCCACCAGGTCGCGCGCGGCGGTGAGCCGGTGAGCCTGACGCCGCTGGAGTTCGACCTGCTCGTGTGCCTGGCCCGCAAGCCCTGGCAGGTCTTCACCCGCGAGGTGCTCCTCGAGCAGGTGTGGGGCTACCGGCACGCCGCCGACACTCGCCTGGTCAACGTGCACGTGCAGCGGCTGCGCTCGAAGATCGAGCACGACCCCGAGAACCCGGAGGTCGTGGTGACCGTGCGTGGCGTCGGCTACAAGGCCGGGAACGCCTGAGCGAGGACACGTTGGCGACCGGGGCGCGCGGGGCGCTGACGTTCTGGCGTCGCTCCATCCAGGCGCGGGTGGTGGCCAGCACCGTGCTGCTCTCGGCCGTCGTCGTGGGCGTGGTCGGGTGGCTCCTGCTGCAGCAGACCCGCGACGGCCTGCTCGACCAGCGGGTCGCGGCGGTGGTGGCCGAGGCCGGCAACGAGACCGACGACGCCCGCGCCCGGCTGCAGTCGGCGCCGTTCAACGACGTGGACGCCACCCAGCAGCAGCGGGCCCTGGTCGAGCCGATCATCGCCCGGGGAGCCACTCGCGACTTCGCGGTCGTGCTGGCCGGCCCGACCGGTGCCGGCGACCTCAGCGAGGGCGGGGCCACCTACACCCGTGGCCTGGACCGCACCTCGGTGCCCGCCTCCCTCGTCGAGCACTTCTCCGAGGTCGCGGAGCCGGCGTGGACCTACACGCGGATCCGGCGCGAGGGCCCCGACGGCACCAGGGTCGTCGAGCCCGGCGTCGTGGTCGGCTCCCAGGTGACCCTGCCGGCCGACGGGCGCACCTACACCCTCTACCTGCTCTTCCCGCTCTCCGGCGAGGAGCGCACGCTCGACCTGGTCAGCCGGGCGCTGCTCACCGCCGGCTCGCTGCTCCTGGTGCTGGTCGCGGGGGTGGCCTTCCTGGTCACCCGCCAGGTCGTCACCCCGGTGCGGATGGCCAGACGCGTCGCCGAGCGGCTGGCAGCGGGCCGGCTGCGCGAGCGGCTCGAGGTCAAGGGCGAGGACGACCTGGCCCGGCTGGCGACCTCGTTCAACCAGATGGCCAGCAACCTGCAGCGCCAGATCCGCCAGCTCGAGGAGCTCAGCCGGGTCCAGCAGCGCTTCGTCTCCGACGTCAGCCACGAGCTGCGCACGCCGCTGACGACCGTCCGGATGGCCGGCGACGTCCTGCACGACGCCCGGGTCGACTTCGACCCCGTCTCGGCGCGGGCCGCCGAGCTGCTGCAGGTCGAGCTCGACCGGTTCGAGACGCTGCTCTCGGACCTGCTCGAGATCAGCCGCTTCGACGCCGGCGCGGCGGTGCTGGACCTCGACGACGTCAACCTCACCGACGTCGCGCACCGCGTCGTCGACAGCACCGCACCGCTGGCCGCGCAGCGCGGGGTGCACCTGGTCGTGCGTGCGCCCGACGACCACCCGTGCCTGGCCCAGGCCGACGTGCGCCGGGTCGAGCGGATCGTGCGCAACCTGGTCACCAACGCCATCGACCACGCCGGGCCGGCCCGCGAGGGCGGTAGCACCGAGGTGATCGTGCACGTCGAGGGCGACCAGCACTCGGCGGCGGTCGCGGTGCGCGACCACGGGGTGGGCCTGGCCCCGGGGGAGTCCGCGATGGTCTTCAACCGGTTCTGGCGAGCCGACCCGGCTCGGGCCCGCACGTCGGGCGGCACCGGCCTGGGCCTGGCGATCTCCCTCGAGGACACCCATCTGCACGGCGGCTGGCTGCAGGCCTGGGGCCGCCCGGGCGAGGGCGCCCAGTTCCGGCTCACGCTGCCGCGCCGGGCCGGCGAGCCGCTGCGCCGCAGCCCGATCAGCCTGATCCCCGACGACGCCGTGGAGCCAGTGTGACCAGCGTGACGCGTGTGACCCGTGTGCCCCGCGCAAGACGCCTGCTGGGCGCCGTGCTCCTGCCGCTGCTGCTGCTGACCGGCGGGTGCGTGGGCATGCCCGAGAGCGGCCCCGTGGTCGGCGCCGGCGTCGGCGACGAGGTCGACGCCGACACGGGCGGGGTGCCGGCCATCGACGCCCGGGCACCGCAGGAGGGGCAGAGCGCGACGGAGGTGGTGCGCGGCTTCCTCGACGCGATGCAGGCCTGGCCCCGCGAGCTGACGACCGCCAAGGAGTACCTGTCCTCCGACGTCGCCGCCACCTGGAACCCGGACGGCCTGGTGACCTACGTCGAGGCCCAGCCCCCGCAGAGCACCAGCAGCGACCGGGTCTCCCTGCGGCTCGCCGGGGCCGACCGGCTCGACACGCGGGGCGCCTTCCAGGGCGCGCTGTCGTCGTACGAGTCGATCCTGCAGTTCTCGCTCACCACCGAGGACGACCAGCTGCGGATCACCAACCCGCCGGCCGACCTGGTGGTCCCGCAGACGTGGTTCGAGGCCCGCTACGACCAGCTGGCGCTCTACTTCCTGGCGCCCGGCGGCGACGTGCTGGTGCCCGAGCCCGTCTTCGTGGCCGACGACGACAAGCTGGCCAGCACCCTCATCGCCGGGCTCGTCGCGGGGCCCGACGACGAGCGCGCCGCCCGGTCGCTGCTGCCGCCCGACGTCTCGCTGGAGCTGTCGGTGCCGGTCTCCGACGACGGCACCGCCGCGATCGAGCTCACCGGCGAGGCCACCGCGCTGACGCCGACCGAGAACGCCCAGATGCTCGCGCAGCTGGCGTGGACGCTGCGCCAGGACCCCGACATCGAGGCGTTCACGCTCAGCATCGGCGGCCAGCGGATCCGCCTCGCCGACGGCGAGGACCGGATCCCCGTCGACGCCGGGGCGCGGCTGGACCCGACCGGCTACCAGGCCAGCTCGCTGCTCTACGGCCTGCGCGACGGGCTGCTGGTCTCCGGCACCCCCGGGTCCCTCGACCCGGTCGACGGACCCTTCGGCCAGAGCGACCTGGGTGCCCGCAGCGTCGCCGTCGACCTGCGCGGCGAGCGCGCCGCCGAGGTGACCGGCGGCGGCACCACGGTGCTGACCGGCCCGGTGCGCGGCGACGAGGACGTCGTCACCACCCTGCAGGACGCCACCGACCTGGCCGCGCCCGCCTGGGACCACAGCGACCGGCTCTGGCTGCTGGACCGCACCGCCGACGGCGCCGAGATCCGCTGGTCGCGTGGCCGGCGCGGCTCGGTGGTCGAGGTGCCGGGCATCACCGGCGAGCAGGTCAAGAGCTTCCTGGTCTCGCGCGACGGCACCCGGCTGGTCGCGGTGGTGCGACTGGCGCGCTCCGACGAGGTGCGCGTCGCGCGGCTGCGCCAGGACCAGCGTGGCCGCGTCGTGGGCGCCTCCCGGGCCCGGGCGCTGGAGCCGCAGGAGGCACCGGGGCGCATCGTCGACCTGGCCTGGCGCACCGCCACCACCATCGCGGTCCTCAACCGCCTCAGCCCGGCCAGCGGGAAGGTGAGCACCATCGGCGTCGACGGCGCGCCGACCGGGCTCGCCGGCATCACCACGACCCTGGGGGGCGCGACCTCCCTGGCGGGCTCGCCGGTGCCCGAGCAGGTCGTCTACGCCGTCACCGGCAGCGGCCTGGTCGACCTGTCCGTGGCGGTGCGCGGCCCCCAGGTGCTCGACGAGGGCGTCACCTACGTCGGCTACGTCGGCTGAGCGTGCGGCCCCGGGCCGCGGCCGTCCACAGGATCGCCGGACCCGGTTGAGCCCGGGGCCGGCACCTGGTGGCATCGGCGGGTGCTGCTGCGCGACGCCGCCCTCGACCTGCTGCTGGGCAGCGCCTGCGTGGGCTGTGGCGAGCCGGGCCGGCTGCTGTGCGCCGGCTGCGCCGCGGGCCTGCCCGCCGCTGCCGTGCCGGCCCGCCCCGACCCCTGCCCGCCGGGGCTGGTGGACTGCCGGGCGGCGGGGGACTACGACGCGGTGCTGCGCGCGCTGATCCTGGGCCACAAGGAGCGCGGCCTGCACGCGCTGCGGGTCCCGCTGCGGGACCTGCTGCTGGTGGCGCTCGGGCCGGCCCTCGCCGGGCTGGGCGGGCCGGGCGGCACCGGCGGGCTGGTGCTGGTCCCGGTGCCCTCGCGCGCAAGCACGGTCCGGGCCCGCGGGCACGACCCGACGTGGACGATGACGCGCGGGGCCGCGGCGGCGGCCGCCCGCTGCGGCCTGCCCGTGAGCGCCGCGCGGCTGCTGCGGCTGCGTCCCGGGGTGCTCGACCAGGCCGGCCTCGACACGGCCGCTCGCGCGGCGAACCTGACCGGCTCGATGACCTGCCCCTCGCCCGGGCTGCGGCGCCTGGCCGCCACGCACCCGCGGGCCCAGGTGGTCGTGTGCGACGACGTGGTGACCACGGGCTCCACGCTGCGCGAGGCCCAGCGCGCCCTGGAGGCCGTCGGGGTCGGCGTGGCGGGCGCGGCCGTCGTCGCGGCGACGCGGCGGCGGCGCCCGTCGGGGGCCGGCCCAGGGTGAAAGGTGCGGGGGTCCCTTTCGCCGCGACCGCGCCTCGCCTATCGTCTCGTCATGGAGTCCGTCCGGGTCCGTGGTTGCGTCGTCAGGACGCGCCGGCCAGCCCGGACGTCCTCGCGGCAAGCCGATGCCAGTCGCAGGCGAAGCGGTCCACGTAAGTCGGTGCGCGGGGCGCGAGCCCCGGGCGCACGACGATCACGGTGCGGCTTAGACGTAAGTCCTGCCCCGGTCCGGCCACCAGATGTGGCCGTCGCCGGGAGAAGGTGGGTAGTGGCAGAGAAGCTGCGAGAGCCTCAGCAGGCGATTGTGGGGTCGAAGACCAGGTCGGCCGGGCGGGCTCCATCTCGTTCCCACCACCGGGCGCAGCGCGTCCGGTGGTCGGCCTGGCGCCGTCCTGCGCGCGCAGCGCGACGGGGAGGCGTGCCAGGAGCCTGAGAGGTAACCCATCGCGCACCTGGTGCGCACGAGGAGGTTCACATGGAAGTTGTGGTCACCGGCCGGCACTGCGAGATCAAGGAGGGCTTCAGGGCCCACTGCTCGGAGAAGCTGGCGAAGCTCGAGAAGCACGACCACCGGATCATGCGGGTCCACGTGGAGGTCGACTGCGAACCCAACCCCCGCCAGCACGACCGCGCCGTGCACGTGGAGCTCACCGCCTTCTCCAAGGGCCCGGTCATCCGGGCCGAGGCGGCTGCCGACGACAAGATGGCCGCTCTCGACCTGGCGCTGGACAAGATGGCGCGCCAGATGCAGCGCGCCGCCGACCGGCGCCGGGTGCACCGGGGCCGCAAGACCCCGGTCTCGGTGGGCGAGGCGCTCTCCGGCACCCCGATGGTCCAGGACCTCGTCGGCGACGACGAGAGCGGGGAGACCGAGACCGAGCGCGAGGTCGGGCCCGTGGCCATGGACGGCGACGGACCGATGATCGTGCGCGAGAAGACCCATCCGGCCAGTCCGATGACCCTCGACCAGGCCCTCTACGAGATGGAGCTGGTGGGCCACGACTTCTACCTGTTCGTCGACAAGGAGAGCGAGCGGCCCTCGGTGGTCTACCGGCGCCGGGGCTACGACTACGGCGTGCTCTCGCTGGACCTGGGCCAGGACTGACCTGGCCCGGTCGCACCAGCTCCGCGTGGCCGACGAGACGACGGGTCCCGCTGCGGCGGGCGCCGAACCCATCCGCGTGATGGTGGTGGACGACCAAGAGCTCTTCCGTCGCGGCCTGACGATGCTGCTCGGCGTCGAGGACGGCATCGAGGTCGTCGGCGAGGCGGGCGACGGGATCGAGGGCACCACCCTGGCCGCGGCCGTGGCACCCGACGTCGTCCTGCTCGACATCCGGATGCCCAAGCGCACCGGCATCGAGGCCTGCCAGGCGATCAAGGAGGCCGTGCCCTCGGCCAAGATCATCATGCTCACGGTCTCCGACGAGGAGGCCGACCTCTACGAGGCGGTCAAGAGCGGCGCCTCCGGCTACCTGCTCAAGGACTCCTCCATCGAGGAGGTCGCCCAGGCGGTGCGGGTCGTGGCCGACGGCCAGTCGCTGATCAGCCCCTCGATGGCCGTCAAGCTCATCGACGAGTTCAAGCAGATGAGCAAGCCCGAGCGCGAGCACGTGCCCGGGCTGCGCCTGACCGAGCGCGAGCTCGAGGTGCTGCGCCTGGTGGCCAAGGGCATGAACAACCGCGAGATCGCCAAGCAGCTGTTCATCTCCGAGAACACCGTCAAGAACCACGTGCGCAACATCCTCGAGAAGCTGCAGCTGCACTCGCGGATGGAGGCGGTCATGTACGCCGTGCGCGAGAAGCTGCTGGACCTGCCGTAGCGGCCGTGCCCCCGACCACCCAGACGCTGAGCCGTTCCCAGGCGCGGCGCGTCGCGCTGGCCGCCCAGGGCTTCACCGACCCGCCGCACGCGACGCCCACGATGCGCACCCTCGAGCGCGCGCTGCGCCGCACCGGGGTGCTCCAGGTCGACTCGGTCAACGTGCTCCAGCGCGCCCACTACGTGCCGCTGTACTCGCGGATGGGCCCCTACGACACGGCGCTGCTGCACCGCGCCGCCGAACGCTCGCCGCGGCGGATGGTGGAGTACTGGGCGCACGTGCAGGCCTTCATGCCCGTCGACCTGTGGCCGGTGATGCGCCACCGCATGGAGGACCACCGCGCGCGGCGGGGGAAGTGGCGGGTCGTGGAGGCCGACCCGGCGCTCGAGGCCGGGGTGCTGCACGCCGTCGACGTGCTGGGCGCCTCGACCTCGCGCGAGGTCGCGGCGTACCTGGGGGAGGGGCCGGCGTCGTCCAAGGACCACTGGGGCTGGAACTGGTCGTCGACGCGACGCATCCTCGACTACCTCTTCACCGTCGGCGACGTCGCGGTGGCCTCGCGCACCTCGCAGTTCGAGATCCGCTACGACCTGCCCGAGCGGGTGCTGCCGCGAGCGGTGCTGGACGCGCCGGTGCCCGGCGTGGCCGAGGCCGCCGTCGAGCTGGTGCGCCGGGCCGCGCGCTCGCACGGCGTGGCCACCGAGCGCTGCCTGGCCGACTACTACCGGATGCGGGCCCAGCCGGCCCCGGGGCTGGCCAGCGCCCGGGAGGCTGTGGCCACCCTGGTGGAGACCGGCGAGCTCGAGCCGGTGGCCGTCGAGGGCTGGTCGCGCCCGGCGTACCTGCACCGGGACGCCCGGCTCCCGCGCCGGGTGCGCGCCCGGACGCTGCTGAGCCCCTTCGACCCGGTGGTCTGGGAGCGGGAGCGCACCGAGCGGATCTTCGGCTTCCGCTACCGCATCGAGATCTACACCCCGGCCGCCCAGCGGGTGCACGGCTACTACGTGCTGCCGTTCCTGCTCGGGGAGCAGCTGGTGGCCCGGGTCGACCTCAAGGCCGACCGGCGCGTCGCCGGGGGCGAGCTCGTGGTCCGGGGCGCCTTCGCCGAGCCCGACGCGCCCGAGGAGACCGCGCCCGAGCTGCTCGCCGAGCTGCACCGGATGGCCGCCTGGTCGGGCCTGGCCGGCCTGCGGTTCGAGGGCCGTGGCGACCTGGTGCCGCGGTTAGGGGCTCTCCACGGCGCTGGGTAGAGTGAAGGCGCCGAGGCGTGAGCCGTCGTCGGTCGTCCACAGCAAGGAGCAGCTACGCCGTGCCCGTGATTCTCGACAAACTCCTCCGCATCGGCGAGGGGAAGATCCTGCGTCAGCTCGAGGGGATCGCGAAGGCCGTCAACGCCATCGAGGACGACTTCGTCGCGATGAGCGACGCCGAGCTCCAGGCCATGACCGGCGAGCTGCGCCAGCGCCACACCGACGGCGAGAGCCTCGACGACCTGATGCCCGAGGCCTTCGCCACGGTGCGCGAGGCCGCCAAGCGGGTGCTGGGCATGCGTCCGTTCGACGTGCAGGTCCAGGGCGGCGCGGCGCTGCACCTCGGCAACATCGCCGAGATGAAGACCGGTGAGGGCAAGACGCTGGTCGCGGTGCTGCCCTCCTACCTCAACGCCCTGTCGGGCAAGGGCGTGCACGTCGTCACGGTCAACGACTACCTGGCCAAGTACCAGGCCGAGCAGATGGGCCGGGTGCACCACTTCCTCGGGCTCACCGTCGGGGTGATCACCCCCGACCTGCGCCCCGACGCCCGCCGCGAGCAGTACGCCTGCGACATCACCTACGCGACCAACAACGAGCTGGGCTTCGACTACCTGCGCGACAACATGGCCTCCTCCATCGAGGACTGCGTGCAGCGCGGCCACAACTTCGCCGTGGTCGACGAGGTCGACTCGATCCTCATCGACGAGGCCCGGACCCCGCTGATCATCAGCGGCCCGACCCAGGACGAGGTCAAGTGGTACGGCGAGTTCGCCAAGATCGCCCGTCGTCTCGAGAAGGACGTCGACTACGAGGTCGACGAGAAGAAGCGCACCATCTCGGTGCTCGAGCCCGGGATCACCAAGGTCGAGGACCACCTGGGCATCGAGAACCTCTACGAGTCGGCCAACACCCCGCTCATCTCGTTCCTGAACAACTCCATCAAGGCCAAGGAGCTGTTCCGCAACGACAAGGAGTACGTCGTCATGAACGGCGAGGTGCTCATCGTCGACGAGCACACCGGCCGGATGCTGGCCGGGCGCCGCTACAACGACGGCCTGCACCAGGCCATCGAGGCCAAGGAGGGCGTCCAGGTCCGCGAGGAGTACCAGACGCTGGCCAACGTCACGCTGCAGAACTACTTCCGCCTCTACGACACCCTGTCGGGCATGACCGGCACGGCCATGACCGAGGCCTCGGAGTTCGACAAGATC
The DNA here is from genome assembly GCF_040012395.1 of Nocardioides sp. 31GB23. NCBI lineage: Bacteria > Bacillati > Actinomycetota > Actinomycetes > Propionibacteriales > Nocardioidaceae > Nocardioides > Nocardioides sp. 31GB23. The sequence continues at coordinate 28,964 of NZ_JBDYKJ010000015.1, forward strand.
TACAAGCTCGGCGTCGTGCCGATCCCGACCAACCGCCCGATGGCGCGCATCGACCAGCCCGACCTGGTCTACCGCACCGAGGAGGCGAAGTACGACGCCGTCGCCGACGACATCGCCGAGCGCCACGCCAAGGGCCAGCCGGTGCTGGTGGGCACGGTCTCGGTGGAGAAGTCGGAGTACCTCGGCGCGCTGCTGAAGAAGCGGGGCATCCCGCACAACGTGCTGAACGCCAAGGTGCACGCCGACGAGGCGAAGATCGTGGCGATGGCCGGGCACCGCGGCGCGGTCACCGTGGCCACCAACATGGCCGGTCGAGGCACCGACATCATGCTCGGTGGCGCGGTGGAGTTCCTCGCCGACGCCGAGCTGCGCGCCAAGGGCCTCGAGCCCTCCGGCGAGAGCGCCGAGGAGTACGAGGCCGCCTGGCCCGCGACCGTCGAGCGCGTGCGCGAGCAGGTCAAGGCCGACCACGACGAGGTCAAGGGCCTCGGCGGTCTCTACGTCGTGGGCACCGAGCGGCACGAGTCGCGCCGCATCGACAACCAGCTGCGCGGTCGTTCGGGCCGCCAGGGCGACCCGGGCGAGTCCCGGTTCTACCTGTCGCTGCAGGACGAGCTGATGCGCCTGTTCAAGTCCGACTGGGTCGACCGGGTGCTCCAGGTCCTCAAGATCCCCGACGACGTGCCGATCGAGAACAAGCGGGTCACCAATGCGATCGCCAACGCCCAGGGCCAGGTGGAGTCGCAGAACTTCGAGTCGCGCAAGAACGTCCTGAAGTACGACGACGTCATGGACCGCCAGCGCAAGGTCATCTACGCCGAGCGCCGCGAGGTGCTCGAGGGCGCCGACATCGAGGAGCAGATCCGCACCTTCATCGACGACGTGGTGCGCGGCTACGTCACCGGGTCCACCCAGGGGCTGCCGGAGGAGTGGGACCTCGAGCAGGCCTGGACCGACCTGGCGCAGGTCTACCCCGTCGGGGTCGACCTCGACGAGCTGGTCGCGCAGGCCGGCGGCACCGCCAACCTCGACCGCGACACCGTGATCCAGCGGCTGCGCGCCGACGCCCAGTCGGCCTACGACGCGCGGGTCGCCGAGATGGGCGAGGAGGTCGCCCGCGAGCTCGAGCGCCGCGTGATCCTCTCGGTGCTCGACCGCAAGTGGCGCGAGCACCTCTACGAGATGGACTACCTGCGCGAGGGCATCTACCTGCGTGCCTACTCCCAGCGCGACCCGCTGGTGGAGTACCAGCGCGAGGGCTTCGACATGTTCGCGGCGATGATGGACGGCATCAAGGAGGAGACCGTCGGGTTCCTCTTCAACCTCGAGGTCACCGTCGACGAGCAGCAGGACGAGGACGAGGAGCAGGTCCTCACCGTCGCGCCCGGTCTCCGGGCCCCGGTGCTGGGCCAGCAGGGCGAGGCGCCGCACATCCACGCCAAGGGCCTCGACGCCCCCAGCTCGCCGCAGAACCTCACCTACTCGGCGCCCGCCGAGGACGGCGAGGCCGAGGTGCGCGCCGACGTCGCGACGGCGGAGGACCCCTACGCCGGGGTCAGCCGCAACGCCACCTGCCCCTGCGGGTCGGGCAAGAAGTTCAAGCAGTGCCACGGCGCCCCCGGTGGGCCCACCGGCACGACGGCTCGCGCCCAGGGCTGACGACCAGGGCTGACGACCAGGGCTGACGAGGCTCAGGCGAACTGGAGGGCGGTGCACAGCCACCGCTCTCCGGTTCGCGCGCCGGCTGCACCCGCGGGTGCCCGGCGCTCGAAGCGCGCCGCGATGGCCCGGGAGCGGTGCCCGTAGCGCACGTGCACGCTGCTCTCGAGGATGTCGCGGCACGGGAAGCAGGTGTGCACGCTGAGCACCTGGGGGCGCACCGGCTGCACCCGGGCCAGACCGGGCTGGTGAGCACCTGCGCGTGCCACGAGCTGCGCACGGCGGGTGAGGTCCTCGTAGACGCTGCGAGTGGTCCAGCGCACGAGCTGGGACGCCGGGCGGTCACCGCCGACCACCTCGACGACCGCCTGGGCGAACGACCCGACCCACTGCTCGCCCTCGCGCCGGGCGCGCTGGTCGATGGGCAGCACCTGCCCGGGGGTGCCGGGACGTGCCCGGGGTGCCCGCGGCGGGGCGGTGCGCGGCTGCAGGTCGAGCGCCAGGGTGCCCTGGACGGCCGCCAGCGGCACGGTCTCGGGGACCCGGTCGCGGTCAAGCGGGAAGGTGGTCATGGCGTGCTCCTCGGGTGGTCGTGGGGGCGGGTGCCCAGGTGGATGTCCGGATGGCTGGTCAGGCGGGTGGTCAGGCGGGTGGCAGGCGCAGGACCTGGCCGGGCAGCAGCAGGTCGGGATCGGGGCCGACGACGTCGTGGTTGGCCGCGTGCACCCGGGGCCAGTACGCCGCCACCGCGGCGTCGTCGGGAGGCCGGGTGCCGTCGGCCAGGTGCGCGGCGCTCAACGACCACAGGCTGTCGCCCGGCTCGACCCGCACCGCCTCGACCCGCACCGCCTCGACCCGCACCGGCTCCGTGCCCGTGCGGTGCGCCGCTCCGGCGGCCCGCTGGGGCAGCGGCAGGCCGACGAGCGGGTCGGTCGGGCCGGCGCCGAGGACCGTGCCCTGCTGGAGGTGGTCGGGTGTCGCCGCCGCGGGGACCACGCCGGCCGCGGTGGCCCCCACGAGGGCCAGTCCGCAGGCGCGCAGCACCAGGCGGCGCAGCGACCGGGGGACTCCCGGTGAGGACGCGCCCGGCCCGCGACCCGAGCGCGCCTCGACGACGACGGCGGTCACGCAGAGCCACCCCCACGCGGTGCAGGCGAGCAGCGCCGCGCTGCACGCGCGCACCAGCAGGTCGTCGAAGCCCCGGGCAGGAGCGAGCGTCGCCGACGCCAGGAGCGCCAGCAGCGGCGCGGCCGTCGCGGTGGCGGCGCCCCAGACCAGCAGGCAGCGTGCGGCGGTGGCGTGTATGACGTCGATCATCCCGAGAACCTGTCGATCGTTGCGTTTGCGTCTGTTTGCGTCATTCAACGCTCGTTCGACGGGGTCGTCAATCGTCCGTCCACAGGCTCCGCCGAGGCGGGCCCACGTGAGAGAGTCACGGGCATGACGTGGGAGGACGAGCTCTTCGACGTGCTCGACGACCTCGAGCAGCAGGCCGAGGCGCTCTACGACGCCGAGCGCAGCCTCGAGCTCGCCGACCGCGCGCGGGCGGCGTACGCCGAGGTGAGCATGGCCAGCCGGCTGATGGCCGCGACGGGCACCCGGGTGCGCCTCGAGGTGCGCGGCGTCGGGCCGGTGGGCGGCACGCTCGAGCGGGTGGGGACCGGGTGGCTGCTGGTGCGCGGGCCCGCGCAGGACTGGGTGCTGCGCACGGCGGCGATCACGGCCGCGCACGACCTCCCGGAGCGCTCGGTGCCCGAGGTGGCCTGGCCGGCCACGGCGCGGCTCGCGGTGGGCTCGGCGTTGCGCCGGCTCGCCGACAGCGGCGAGCGCTGCGTGCTGCACCTGGTCGACGGCTCACGCCACGACGGCGTCCTGCAGCGGGTGGGCGCCGACTTCGTGGAGGTCGTGGGCGCGGGTCGCCGGGTGGTGCTGGTCGCGACCGACGGGCTCGCGGCGGTGCAGAGCCGCGACGACGGCTAGGGCCGACTCACGCCCGTGGGGCGTGGCTCAGGTCGCCTCGAGGTCGTACGGCGGCGTCTCGCCGTCGTCGAGGGGGCGCACGCCGGGGCGGCGCTGCTCGCGCTCCTCCTCGTCGTCGGCGTCCTCCATCGCCTCGATGATGTGCTTGCGCACGATCGTGCGCGGGTCGAGGTCGCGCAGCTCGAGGTCGGCGTACTCGGGACCGAGCTCGGTGCGCAGCTCGTCGCGGGCGTTGTTGGCGAACTTCTTGGCCATCTTGAGCCACTGCCCGGCCTGCCGGGCCAGGTCGGGCACCTTGTCGGGCCCGAAGACCACGATGGCGACCAACGCGATGACCGCCAGCTCTGCCAGCCCGATTCCGAACACGCCGACAGCCTAGGGGGCTGGGCTCAGAACTTGCTGGTCGGCGTCAGCCCGAGCTGCATGCCGGCCAGGCCGCGACCCCGTCCGGCGAGCCGCTCGGCGACCGAGGAGAGCACCTGCGCGGCGGGGGCCGTGGGGTCGGCGTCGACGATCGGCTTGCCGACGTCGCCGCCTTCGCGCAGCGAGAGGTCGAGCGGGATCTCGCCCAGCACCGGCACGTCGTAGCCGAAGCGGCCGGAGAGGGTGGCGGCCACCCGCGCGCCGCCGCCGCTGCCGAAGATCTCGAGGCGGTGCTCGACACCGTCCTCGGCGCAGTGCGGGCAGGGCAGGAAGCTCATGTTCTCGACGACGCCGACGACGCGCTGGTGCATCATCGAGGCCATCGTCCCGGCGCGCTCGGCGACCTCGGCCGCGGCCTCCTGGGGAGTGGTGACGACCACGACCTCGGCGCCCGGCAGGTGCTGGCCCAGCGAGATCGCCACGTCGCCGGTGCCCGGCGGCAAGTCGAGCAGCAGCACGTCGAGGTCGCCCCAGTAGACGTCGGCGAGCATCTGCACGAGCGCCCGGTCGAGCATCGGGCCGCGCCAGGCGACGACCTGGTCGCGGCGCGGCTTGAGCATGCCGATCGAGATGACCGAGACGCCCGAGGAGGTCGGCACGGGCATGATCAGGTCCTCGACCTGGGTGGGGCGGGCGTCGGCGACGCCGAGCATCGCCGGCACCGAGTGGCCGTAGATGTCGGCGTCGACGATGCCGACCTTGAGGCCGCTCTTGGCCATCGAGAGGGCCAGGTTGACGGTGACCGACGACTTGCCGACGCCGCCCTTGCCGCTGGCGATCGCGAAGACCTTGGTCAGCGAGCCGGGCTGGGCGAAGGGGATCTCGCGCTGCGCCTTGCCGCCGCTCAGCACCTCCTTCAGGCCCGAGCGCTGCTCGTCGGTCATCACGCCCAGGGTCAGCGCCACGTCGGTGACGCCGGGGACCTTGCCGACGGCCGTGGTCACGTCACGGGTGATGGTCTCCTTGAGCGGGCAGCCGGCCACGGTCAGCAGGACGGTGAGGGTGACGACACCGGAGTCGGAGATCTCGACGGTGTCGACCATGCCGAGGTCGGTGATCGGCCGCTTGATCTCGGGATCGTTGACCGTCGCCAGCGCTGCCTGGACCTGCTCGAGGGAGGGACTGCTCATGATCCCCGAGTCTAGGTGGTGCCCGGGCGGACCCGGGCCCCGGCCGGGGTGGGCCGGGTCTCAGCGGCTCACGGGCGGCTCCCGGGCGGCTCCGGGCGCTCGTCGCGGCCCTCGCGCCCGTCCCGCCCGTCCCGCTCGTCGCGGTCGTCGAGCTCGGCCAGCAGGGAGCGCAGCTCGCTGCGCACGAAGTCGCGGGTCGCGACCTCGCCGACCGACATCCGCAGCGAGGCCACCTCGCGGGCCAGGAACTCCATGTCGGCGTGCGCGCGGCTGTTGGCCTGGCGGTCCTGCTCGGCGATGACCTTGTCGCGCTGCTCCTGGCGGTTCTGGGCCAGCAGGATCAGCGGCGCCGCGTAGGAGGCCTGGAGGCTGAGCATCAGGGTCAGGAAGATGAAGGGGTAGTCGTCGAAGGCGATGCCGCCGGGGGCGGCGACGTTGAAGGCGAGCCAGAACGCGACGAACATCGTCATGTAGAACAAGAAGCTCGCCGTGCCCATGAAGCGCGCGAACTGCTCGGCGAAGACCCCGAAGGTCTCGGAGTCGTAGGCCGGGCGTCGCACCAGCTGGCGGCGGGCCTCGCGGGGGGTGTCGAGGCGGCTGCGGCGCTGCTCAGCCACGCGGCACCCCCGGGGTCACCTTGCGGGGGCGCCGGTCGCGCCAACCCTCGGGCAGCATGTGGTCGAGCAGGTCGTCGACCGTGACGGCACCCAGCAGGTGGCCGTTCTCGTCGACCACCGGGGCCGCGACCAGGTTGTAGGTGGCCAGGTGGGCGGCGACCTCGTCCATGCCGGCCTCGGCGCGCAGCGACTCCATGCTGTCGTCGAGGGCGCCGGCCACCAGCGTCGACGGCGGCTCGCGCAGCAGCCGCTGGATGTGGCCCACCCCGAGGAACTTGCCGGTCGGCGTCTCCAGCGGCTGGCGGCAGATGTAGACCTGCGAGGCCAGCGAGGGGGTCAGGTCGGGGTTGCGCACGTGGGCCAGGGCGTCGGCGATGGTGGCGTCGGGGCCCAGGATGACCGGCTCGGGCGTCATCATCGCGCCGGCGGTGTCCTCGACGTACGACATCAGGCGCCGCACGTCCTCGGCCTCCTCCGGCTCCATCAGCGCCAGCAGGGTCGCCGCCGTCTCGGGCGGCAGCTCGGCGATCAGGTCGGCCGCGTCGTCGGCCGACATCTCCTCGAGCACGTCGGCGGCGCGCTCGTCGCCGAGGTGGCTCAGGATCTCGACCTGGTCCTCGTCGGGCATCTCCTCGAGCACGTCGGCCAGCCGCTCGTCGTCGAGCGCGCCCACCACCGCGGCGCGCCGCTCCAGCGGCAGGTCGTGGATCATCGTGGCCGCGTCGGCCGGGCGCATCTCGTTGAGCGCGTGCACCAGGTGGGTCGCCCCCTGGGTCTCCTCGCGCCGGGTCAGCCCCTCGACGTCGCGCCACTCGGCCACGTGCGTCTGCCCGCGCCGACGCAGGCCCTTGGCGGGCTCCTGCACGGCCACCCGGCTCAGCACCCAGTCGCGGTTGCGCGCCTGCTCCATCGCGACGTCGTAGACGACGCCGGTGACGCCCTCGCCCGGCCCGTTGCCCCGGATCGTGACGGTGCGGTCGAGCATCTGGCCGATCACCAGGGTCTCGGTGGAGCGCTGCTCGAAGCGGCGCATGTTGAGCAGGCCGGTCGTGTAGACCTGGCCGCTGTCGATGTTGGTCACCCGGGTCATCGGCACGAAGATCCGGCGCCGGCCGAAGACCTCGGCCACCAGGCCCAGCACCCGTGGCTGGCTGACCTCGGAGCGCACGGCGACCACGAGGTCGCGGACCTTGCCGACCTGGTCGCCGCGCGGGTCGAAGATGGGCAGCCCGACCAGCCGTGCGGCGTAGACGCGGGACGGGCTCGAGCTCACGTGACCAAACTAGCGTCCGCGCCCCGGGTCCGCTGCGATGGCACGATGGGCGGGTGCGCGTCGTCCTCCACGTGGGCCTGCCCAAGACGGGCACCACTTACCTCCAGGCCCTGCTCGCCGGTCAGCGCGACGCGCTGCGGGCCGGCGGGGTCGTCCACCCGTTCGTGCGCCCCGGCGCGATGTTCGAGGGTGCGGTCGAGGTGCGCGGCAGCGCCGCCAAGTTCGGTCTCGACCCCGCCCGGGTCGAGGGCACCTGGCAGGCGCTGTGCGAGCGGGCCCGCGTCTTCCTGGAGCAGGAGGGCGGCTCGACGGCGGTGCTGAGCCACGAAGTGCTGGCGGGCGCCACGCCCGAGCAGGTGCGGCGGGCACTGACGCCGCTGGCCGGGCTGGAGGTGCACGTGGTGGTCACCGCGCGCGACCTGGGCAGGCAGGCGGTGGCGCACTGGCAGGAGGAGGTCAAGCTGGGCTCGACCGCGAGCTTCGCCGAGCTCGAGCGCGACCAGCTGCGCTGCGACACCGGCCGCGACGCCGGACCCGACGCCGGCGGGCGGCGCCCGCACTTCTGGCACGCCCAGGACTTCGCGGCCGCCCTGGAGCGCTGGAGCGGGCCGCTGCCCGCCGGGCGCGGCCACCTGGTGCTGGCCCCGCCGCCCGGTGCCCCCCGCGAGCTGCTGTGGCAGCGGTTCGCGGCGGCCTGCGGCATCGACCCGGGGCTGCTGGACCCGACGGTCGAGGTCGGCGCCAACCCGTCCCTGGGCGCCGCGCAGGTGGCGCTGCTGCGCGAGGTCAACCGGGAGGTGCAGCGCCTCGGCGAGCGGGGGAGCGGCCTCGACGCCGCGCAGCGCCACCAGGTGGTCAAGCGTGGGTACGCCGAGGGCGTGCTCGCCGCGCAGCGCGGGCGGCCCGCGCGGGCCCCGGCCGCGCTGGCCGACGTCCTCGGTCCTCCGGCCCGGCGCTGGCTGGAGGAGGTGCTGGCCGCCGGGCACTCCCTGCACGGCGAGCCCGACGACCTGTCCCCGGTGCTGGCCGGCCCCGGTGAGGACGGTCCCGACGTCGCGCCGCCGCCGGGGGCCGACCCGGTCGCCGTGGCGCGGGAGCTGGTGACCTCCGCCCGTCCCCGCAGGCGGCGGTGGTGGCGTCCGTCGACTCCATGAGCCGCCGGTGTGACGTCGGGTACCCTCGACGCCGCGCCACCCCGACACGCCGCAGCCATGGAGAGGGACACCGATGACCAAGCACGCCGGTGCCCCCGCCGGCCCCGGCGGTCCGCTCGTCCAGGGCCTGCTCGCGGGCGTGCTGACGCTGGTCATCGGGGCCGTGGGCGTCCTGCTGGTGCTCTCGCGCGACGGCGACGCGACCGTGGTCGGCGCCGACGGGCAGCCGGTGGCCGAGGCCAACCGGGCCGGGCCGCGCAGCATCGTGACCGGCGTGGTGATGCAGCCCGAGGAGTGGCTGGGCGAGCCCGGTGAGACGCGCACCCCCTCGCCGCAGAAGATCCGAGGCGGCGGGCGCCTGGCGCGCGCCGCCCAGCGCGCTACGCAGCGCGAGGAGGAGGAGGAGACGCAGGCTCCCACGACCTTCCGGGTCAGCTCGTTCAACGTGCTGGGCGCCAACCACACCAAGCCCGGGGGACGCCATGCGCGCTTCACCGACGGCGTGACCCGGATGCGCTGGGCCGTGCAGATCCTGGCCGGCCAGGGCGTGAGCGTCGCCGGGCTGCAGGAGCTGCAGGCGCCGCAGTACAACACCCTGCGCTCGGTCGCGCCGGTCTGGCAGGTCTACCCGGGCCCCGGGACGGGGCCGGGCCCGTTGGCGAACTCGGTCGTGTGGCGCAGCGACGTCTGGACCCGGGTCGAGGCCCACACCGTGCCGATCCCCTACTTCAACGGGCGGCGGGTGCCGATGCCCTACGTGAAGCTGCAGCACAACCAGACCGGCCAGCAGGTCTGGTTCGCCAACTTCCACAACCCCGCCGACGCCAAGGGTCCGGCCCAGAAGTGGCGCAACGCCGCGGTGGCCATCGAGGCCCAGCTGGCCAACCGGCTCACCGCCGACGGCACCCCGCTGGTGATGACCGGCGACTTCAACGACCGGGCGGAGTTCTTCTGCCCCATCACCCGCAGCACCAGCCTGCGCGCCGCCAACGGCGGCTCCACCGGCAGCGCCTGCGCGCCCCCGGCGCGGATGAACGTCGACTGGATCCTCGGCTCGCCCGACATCGCCTTCTCGCAGTTCGCGGCGCTGGAGACCGAGCTGGTCAACCGCACCACCGACCACCCGGTCATCGTGGCGACCGCCGCGATCGGCGGGTCGGAGGAGTAGCTCCCGCGCGCCTCAGCGGTAGTAGGTCGAGGGGCACTGCTCGCCCGCGCAGCTGCTGGTGCGGCGCACCAGCTTCTTGAGCCGGGCGACCTGGTCGGCGTACCGGGGGTCGCCGGCGATGTTCTCCATCTCCCACTCGTCGACCTCGCGGTAGTAGACCTCGGCGCGTCCGGCCCGGTTCTGCACGTAGGTCCACGGGCCCACCACGACGCCGCGGTAGAGCCGCTTGCGCCCGCGCTGGACCGGGTAGGCCTCGATCGGGACGACCCGGCGGTCGGCGTCGCTGCCGATCCAGGGGAGGACGTCGACCCCATCCACCTCGGCGGTGGGCCGGGCGCCGGCGAGGGCGGCGAAGGTGGGGGCCCAGTCGACGTTGGTGACCGGGGCCTGGCTGGTGGTGCCGGCCTCCAGGCCGGGGCCGCGGACGTACATCGGCACGCCCACCATCTCGCGGAAGTACCAGAGCTTGCCCTCGAGGTTGTGCGCGCCGAGCGTGTAGCCGTTGTCGGAGGTCAGCACCACGTAGGTCTCGTCGAGCTGCCCGGTCTCCTCGAGGGTCTCGATGGTGCGCCCCAGCGCGCGGTCCACCGACTGCAGCGACTCGATGCGCTGCTGGTGCGCCTCGGTCATCTGCGCACGCCGGTCGGCCGAGACCGTGCGCTGGGTGGGGCGCACCAGCACCTTGTCGCTGACGTCCTCCTCGAACATGTTCGGGGTGTCGGGCAGGTCCAGGTCGGCGAAGGTGTCGACGTCGCGGGGCGCCGGCGTCGTGGTCTTCACCGGGTCGGGGTCGTCGGGGAAGAGCACCGCCGGGTCGTCGGGGGCGTCGGGGCCGCCGTGGTGCGGGGCGACGTAGTTCAGCCACATGTACCAGGGGTCCTCGGCGCGCGCCGGGTCGCGCAGCATCTCCTCGCTCTGCTCGGAGAGCAGGGTGGTGGAGTAGGTCTCGAAGCGCTGCTCGACGCCGTCGACGCTGACCTTGGGGCGCACGAAGTTGTACGTCGTGGGGTCGACCAGCCCGCGCCAGCCCGTCCAGCCCGGCGGCACGACGGTGCCGTCCTCGTAGCCGTTGAGGTACTTGCCGAGGAAGAACGTGTCGTAGCCGGCCTCCTGGAGCCACACCGCGAGGGTCTCGGACTCGTCGAGCGCCTCCAGGCCGTGCCCGCCCTCCTCGGTGGTGTTCCAGGTGCCGTGGTTGTGCGAGTGCTGCCCGGTCATCAGCGAGCTGCGCGCCGGCACGCAGATCGGGTTCGGCGCCAGGGCGCCGCGCAGGGTGACCCCCTCGTCGACGAGCAGCTCCTGCAGCCGGGGCATGTGGACCATGTCGCCCCAGGCGGCGTCGTCGAGGGTGATCATCAGCAGGTTCGGCTGGTCCGGGGAGTCCACCGGCACCGGCTCGGCGAGCCCCTCGTCGCCCGTGGGCAGCACGACGTCGGAGGGGCGGGGGTCGCGCACCGCCGCACGCCCGGGGTCGGTCTCGTTGCGCGGGGGCGGGCTCGCTGCGGGGGTCGCCCCGGTCTCGGAGTCGCCGGGCGTGGGGTCCGGGCCGGTGCACCCGGCCAGGGCCAGCGCGGCCACCACCGCGGCGGCGCCCAGCCGTCGGGTGCCGATGGTGCGCGACATGGGGGAGGAGCTCCTGACGGTGGCGGACGGGCGCCGCCGAGTGTAGGTGCTCAGCCCAGGGGACCGGTCAGCACGTTGAACCGCTGGTCCCGGTTCATCAGGCTGCCCGGCAGGGCGGGCAGGCCCAGCACGCTGAGCACGAGGTTGGCGACCACGCCGGTGTGGATCGGTGCCGGCGTCTCGTAGCCGTCCTGCTCGTTGCCGGGGTCGGTCCACTGCGGGTTGAGGTCGTAGAGGTCGGCCCCCGGAACGACGCCCGGGCCCCACACCATCAGCGGCACGGTGTAGTTGCCGTCGCGCTCGTTGTCGCGCGCCGCGCCGTCGACACCGCCGTTGGTGCCCGCGACGACGAGCAGGGTGCGCCCGGCGAGCTTGCGCGAGCCCTCGATGCTGCTCATGGTCCGCCCGATCATCCGCTCGATCTTGCCGACGAACTTGGTGTAGCGCTCGGAGCCGAAGCCCGACTTGCGCCCCACCTTGTCGAGGCTGGACAGCTCGGCGTACGTGAACGCGGCGGGGCGACGCTCGAGGCGGGCCCGCAGGTCCTCGACGAGGCGGTAGTCGTTGCCGCCGCGGAAGTACTTGTCGACCTTGTCGGCGCCGTCGTCGAAGCCGTAGGGGTCGCGCCCGCCGTTGGCGGCGTCCCACGAGCGGTCGACCATGTCGATGCGGTTGCGGTTGGCGGCCAGGTAGGTGCGCCCGCCCTGGTTGTGCACCAGGTCGAAGACGCTCGAGACGTAGCGGCCGGCGGTCGATCGGACCACCTCTCCGCGATCGTTGTTGTAGGTGACGCCGTGACCGAGCGCGGCCGCGTCGACCCGGCGCCCGGTCAGCATCGACAGCACGTTGGGCAGCGGGGAGGTCGACTCGACGGTGGTGCGAGCGTTGAGCGTCACCGCCCCCTCGGCGGCCAGGCGGCCGTAGGGGCCCGAGGTCAGGTCGAGGGCCGAGGAGCGCAGCCCCTCGACGCCGATGACCACGACACGGTCGATGGGCGAGGCCTGCACGGCGGCGGAGGGCACCACCGCGTCGGCCACGATGACCGGGTGGTCGGTGGTGGCCTTGACCAGCTCGTCGGTGAGCGCGGCGTACCCGGTGAAGACGGTGGGCGCGGTGCCCAGGAGCCAGTCGACCTTCATCGCGGGGGGCGTCTGGCAGCCGCTGTCGTCGGAGCCGCCGCCGTTGGCGGCCTCGAGCTCGGTGCGGGCCACCACGGGGCAGAAGAACTCGTCGCGGTCGTTCATGTCGCCGGTGAAGAAGACCGGCACCCCGGGGTGGTCGGCGCGCAGCTGGTTGACGAGGTTGGCCTCGCGGCGCACCGCCTCGTCGCGCCACTTCTGCGCCGGCCCTCGGGCGTCGGCGGGGTTGTGGACGTTGAGGAACCAGGCCTGCTGGCCGGTCTCGACGTGCTCGAGCAGCACGTAGGGCATCCTGATCTCGTTGCCCTTGAAGTAGGGGATCTTGATCGACTCGGTGCGCAGCGCGCGCCACTGCGCGGTGCGCCAGGCGATCGAGTTGTGCATCGGGGCCGTGCCGAGCTTGTTGCCCGGGAAGAGCCCGAACCGGTCGCTCTCCCACTCGGTGAACTTCGCGAACTGGGCCTGGTGCATCTCCTGGAAGCCCACGACGTCGATGCTCTCGCGGTCGAGGAGCTGGATCGCGCGCTCGAGGCGCGGGCCGCTCTTGTCGAAGCCCTTGCGCGGGTTCTTGCCGTCGGTGTGCCCCGCGCCGAGCAGGTTGAAGGAGCTGACCTGGAAGGTGAGCGGGCCCGCCGCCTGTTCGCCGAGGACGGTGCGCTCGCCCGGCTGGGCCGGGGGTGCCGCGCTGCTGGAGCCGGCGGTCGTGGCGACCCCGGTGAGCAGCAGCGTGGTGGCGAGGAGTGCGGTCGTGAGTCGGCGACCGGACCGGGGGGGAGCGATCCTGCTGGGCCTCATGGGTACGACGTCCTGACGTGCTCGCTGGTGGGAAGGCCCTGCGGCGTTGCGTGCGGGGCCAGCGGTGCTGGTGATGCTACTGTGACGAACCGTGTTTCGTCTCGTGCTCGGGACGCTTCGGGTGGCGTAGCGTGTGGGCGGCCGTGGCCGCGGGAGCCACGAGGAGCAGCACGAGGAGCAGGGAGTGTGATGGGTCGCCGCGTCGTGCTGCACATCGGTGCCATGAAGACCGGCACCAGCTACGTCCAGTCGGTGCTGGGCAGCAACAAGGACGAGCTCGTCGACACCGGCGTCGAGTTCCTGGGCGGCTTCGCCCGCCAGACCAAGGCCGTGCGCGACGTGCTGCGCCTGCCCAAGGACGAGCGCCGCAACCGCCGCCGCTGGGAGAAGATCGCCCGTGCGGCCCACGACATGGACGGTTACACCGGCATCGTGTCGATGGAGTTCCTCAGCTTCGCCGCGCCCCGCCACGTGGAGGCCTTCCTCGCGCCCCTGGAGGGGCTCGACGTCCGGGTGCTGCTGACCGTGCGCGACCAGATGCGCGTGGTGCCGGCCCAGTGGCAGACCTACACGCGCAACCTGGGCACCGACGACTGGTCGAGCTACCTGCGCGCCATCGAGGCCACCCCCGGGCGGCGTACGCCGTCGCGCGCCCACCGCACCTTCCACCGCGCCCAGGACGTCGCCACGATCGTGGAGCGCTGGTCGGTGCCGGGCGTGCAGGGCATCGACGTGGTCACCGTGCCGCCGTCGTCGGCGCCGCGCGACGAGCTGTGGCGCCGCTTCGCCCAGGCGACCGGCGTGCGCCCCGACATCGCCGACCTCGGCGAGGTGAAGGACAACGAGTCGCTGGGCTATGCCGCCTGCGACTGGTTGCGCCGGGCCAACCCGCACCTCGACGACCTCGCGCCGCGCAGCTACCGGCGCCTGGTGCGACCGCTGGCCCGCGGGGTCCTGGCGCCGCTGCGCGACGAGCAGGACCGCCCGCGGCTCGACGAGCGTGCGGCGGCCTGGGCGCGCGGGCGCAACCAGGAGCTGCGCGACCTCGTCGCCTCGGGCCGGGTGGGCCTGGTCGGGGACCTCGACGACCTGCCGGTGCCCGAGGACCTCTCGGCCCACCCCCGCGAGGCGCCGGCCCCGCCGGCCGACCAGGTGCTGCGCTGCGCGCAGGTCGTGCACGACCACGCGGTCGCGCTCACGGGCGGCGCCGCGCGCGGTGGCCCCGACCGCGACGACGTCGACGCCCTGGTCCGCGACGCGGTCGCCCACCTGCGCCGCGCGAGCGAGGAGAAGCGATGAGCACCCCGGACGTCCTCGAGGCCCACGCCGACGACGAGGGCCTGCGGTTCTCGCTGCCCCGCGGCGCCGCGGACCGGCCCGTCGACCTGCTCCTCGACGACCAGCGCATCGGCTCCTTCTGGCTCGAGCGCGACACCGTCGAGCGCGAGGGTGCGCGCTGGTGGGCGTGGCCGGCCGCGCTGCGTCCGCACCTCGTCGGGCGGACCCGGCTCTCGCTGGTCGACCATGCCAGCTCCGAGCAGCTCGCCGCGCTCGACCTCGTGCTGGGCGGGCCGAGCGACCCCGAGCAGCGGATCGTGGTGGCCGACGCCCAGGGCAACCCGCTGGGCCTCGACAAGTCGATGCGGCTGATGCGGCTCTTCGCGGACCGCTCGGCCGAGCACCTCGACCCCCTGCTCGACTCCATCGAGGACGTGCTGGCCGCGCTGCGCAGCTGCGGCGTCGAAGGGTTCGTCGCCTACGGCACCCTGCTCGGCGCGGTGCGCCAGGGCGGCTTCATCGGCCACGACTCCGACGCCGACCTGGGCTACGTCAGCGCCCACGACCATCCCGCCGACGTGGTGCGCGAGTCCTTCCGCCTGCAGCGGGCGCTGGTCGACATGGGCTACCCCGTCACCCGCTACTCGGGCCTGGCCTTCAAGATCTTCGTCCAGGAGTCCGACGGGACGCGTCGGGGCCTCGACGTCTTCGGCGGCTTCCTGCGCGAGGGCGTGCTCTACCTGATGGGCGAGGTGGGACACCCCTTCGAGCGCGAGTGGATCTGGCCCCTGGGCACGGCCAGCCTCGAGGGGCGCGAGGTGCCTGTGCCGGCGCAGCCCGAGCACCTGCTGGCCGCCATGTACGGCGAGTCGTGGCGGGTGCCCGACCCGGCGTACCAGTTCGAGACCCCCGCCTCGACCCGCCGGCGCCTCAACGGCTGGTTCCGGGGCACCCGCGTGCAGCGCGAGGAGGTCTGGGACCCCTACTACTCCCGCCGCGGCGCCGGCGCCAAGGACCGGCCCAGCGACTTCGTGCGCTGGGTGCGTCGCCGCGAGCGCCGCGCCGTGCGCGCCGTCGACATCGGCTGCGGCACCGGCGCCGACGTCGCCTTCCTGGCCCGCCACGGCGTCGAGGCGGTCGGCCTCGACTACTGCCGCCGCGCGTTCGCGCGCAAGCAGCGCAAGCTGGCCCGACGCGACCTGCCCGCGACCTTCCGCTGGGCCAACCTGACCGAGGTCCGCTCCACCCTGGTCACCGGCGCCCTGCTCTCCCGCTCGCCGGGGCCCACCGTGGTGCTGGCGCGCCACGTCGCGGACGCCACGAACGCCGACGGGCGGGCCAATCTGCTGCGCCTGGCCAGGATGGCGCTCGGCGGGCAGGGCCGGCTCTACCTCCAGGTGCTCAGTGCTCCCGCCCCGGGCGGCAACCCGCTCGGCGTGCACCCCATCGACGTCGACGCCCTCGAGGAGCAGGTCCGGGCCTCCGGCGGCACCGTCGTGGCCCGGCACGACCTCGCCGGGGAGCGCCCCGGCGAGACCGACCCCGGTGCGACCCCGTACCTCTGCAGATTGGTGGTCCAGTGGCCTCAGTGAAGAACCTCCTCCGTCAGTACCGCGACCAGGCGGGGCTCGCGCGCCGGCTCACCGAGCTCGAGGCCGAGGTGCAGGAGTGCCGCTCGATGAACCTGCGCGTCGCCGAGCTCACCGACCTGGTCACCGAGCTCCTGGTGCCGCTCGCGGCCAGCGACGACCCCCGGGTCGTGGAGATCCTCGAGCGCTACCGCGCCGGCGTGAGCGACCCCGCGGGCCCCTCGCAGCGATGAGCCCCTCCCCGGAGCACACCGGGCCGCGTCGCCTCTTCCTGCACGTCGGGCTGCCGAAGACCGGCACGACCTACCTCCAGGACGCCCTGTGGGCCAACAAGCAGGTCCTGCGCGATCGCGGCCTGCTGCTGCCCGGCGCCCGCCGGCGGCACCTGCTGGCCTCCCTCGAGGTGCGCGAGGACCCGGGCCTGGCGCGCCGGCCCGGCGACACCGCGCACCCGTGGCAGGACCTGGTCGCCGAGGCGCGGCAGTGGTCGGGCGACGTGCTGGTGACCCACGAGTTCTTCGCCGCTGCCTCGGTGGAGCAGGTACGACGCGTGGTCGCCGACCTGGCGGGCGCCGAGGTGCACGTGCTGGTCACGGCGCGGGCGATGCCCGACCTGTTCATCTCGCGCTGGCAGGAGTGGGTCAAGAACGGTGCCCGGGGTCGCATCGACGCCTACCCGCCCGACGGGCCCAGGGCCGGCACGGGGGAGTGGGGCTGGCCCAGCTTCGACCTGGGCATCGTGCTCGAGCGCTGGGGAGCGGTGCTGCCCCACGACCGGGTGCACGTGCTGCCGATGGCGCCCGGCCGCTCGGACCCCGGCGAGCTGCTGCGCCGCTTCCTCGGGGTGCTCGGTCTCGACGACCAGGGGCTCGAGGTGCCGGCCTCGGCGGCGAACGCCTCCCTGGGCCTGGTCGAGGTCGAGCTGCTGCGCCGGGTCAACGCGCACCTCGGCGACTTCCGCTCGGCCCACGACCGCGGCACCTGGATCCGCGGCTACCTCGGCGAGGGCGGGGTGCTGCCGGGCTCGCGGGAGAAGTTCCGACCGTCCCGCGAGACGGTGGCCGACCTCGTCGCTCGCGGCGAGCGGGCGCTGGGGATGCTGCGCGAGGACGGGTTCGACGTCGTGGGCGACGCCTCGCTGCTGGAGCCCGGCGACCTCGACGGGCGCCGGCACCCCGACGAGGTCACCGAGGGGGAGATGCTGGCCTGCGCCACCGAGGCGATGGCCCGGCTGACCGGCGACGTGAGGTCGCTCACCCGCGAGCGCGACGCCCTCTCCCAGGCCTCGTCGCGACCACCGAGACTGTCATGGCTGCGTGTTAACGTTCGCCGTCGCAGGCCCCGGACGGGGTAGCGAGAGGGGAAGCACGTGACACGCGACAGGAGACTGGCGAGCGCGCTGGCCACCGCGACCGTCCTCGTCCTGAGCGGCCTGGCCTCCGGGTCCGCCGCCACGGCCGGTCCCGCGGCGCCGGCCGTGCGCGCAGCGGCCCCGCTCGCCTCCGTCGAGACGGCGGCGCGGGTGCAGGCGGCGGCGAAGAAGAAGACGGGCTGGAAGCCCGTCGCCGGGGCCAAGTTCAACACCCCGCGGTCCAAGCCCGGCACCCAGTTCCGCCTCGAGGCGCAGGTGCTCGGCGCGATCCGGCACGCCAAGAAGGGCTCGATGATCCGGATCTCGCTCTTCTCCTTCGACCGCTACCCGGTCGCCGACGCGCTCATCAAGGCCCACCGCCGCGGCGTCGACGTGCAGGTGCTGATGAACAACCACGAGGTGCCGGGCGCCCAGAAGAAGCTGCGCAGCGTCATCGGGGCCAACCGCTCCAAGCGCAGCTACATCTACCAGTGCACCAACGGCTGCCGCTCCTCGGGCGAGAACAACCACGACAAGTACTTCCTCTTCTCCCACACCGGCATCGCCAAGAACGTCGTGATGACCGGCTCGGTCAACATGAAGATGAACGGCGCCAAGAACCAGTTCAACGACCTGTGGACGCGCAACAACGTCCCGAAGATCTACCAGGCCTTCGACGCGCTGCACGAGCAGATGGAGCGCGACAAGGTCGCCCGCCCCAACTACTGGGTGCAGAACATCGGCAAGAACTTCCAGCTCCAGGCGCTGCCCTTCCACGGCAACGGGCCCAACCACGACCCGATCGACACGATCCTCGACCCGGTGCGCTGCCAGGGCGCGACCGGCGGCACCGGCAACCAGGGCCGCACCCGCATCCGGGTCAACATGCACGCCTGGGACGGCGACCGCGGCACCTACCTGGCCCGCCGGCTGCGCAAGCTCTACGCGCTGGGCTGCGACGTGCGCCTGCAGTACGGCTACGCCGGCAAGCGGGTGCGTGCCGAGCTCGGGGTGCGGACCCCGCGCGGCTACGTGCCGGTGCGCTCCAGCGGCATGGACACCAACCTCGACGGCGAGATCGACCTCTACAGCCACATGAAGCTGCTGGTCATCTCCGGCAACTACGGCAACGACACCTCCAAGCGCGTCGTGGTCACCGGCTCCAGCAACTACCAGGACAGCGGCCTGCGCGGCGACGAGCTGCTGTTCCGCATGTACGACCAGGGCAAGGCCACCAAGCAGTACTTCGCCCACTTCGACTGGATGTGGAACAACCACACCCGGGCCGTTCCCTACCAGAAGAAGACTGTCTCCGGGCGGGGCCTCGACGGCGCGGCCACGACCGAGCAGCGCATCTACGACGACGGGCTCGGGACCGACAGTCCCGAGTGGAAGGACCAGTGACCCATGGCGCGACTGTGTGAGACCGAGGGCCTCGGCGAGGACCAGCAGGAGATCCTCAAGGCGGTGCGCGGCTTCGTCGAGAAGTCCATCCTGCCGGTGGCCACCGAGCTCGAGCACGCCGACGAGTACCCCACCGAGATCGTCGAGGGGCTCAAGGAGCTCGGGGTGTTCGGTCTGATGATCCCCGAGGAGCACGGCGGCCTCGGCGAGTCGCTGCTCACCTACGCCTTGTGCGTCGAGGAGATCGCCCGCGGCTGGATGAGCGTCTCCGGCGTCATCAACACCCACTTCATCGTCGCCTACATGCTGATGCAGCACGGCACCGAGGAGCAGAAGCAGAAGTACCTGCCGCGGATGGCCACCGGCGAGGTCCGCGGGTCGTTCTCGATGTCAGAGCCCGGGCTGGGCTCCGACGTCTCGGCGATCAAGACCAAGGCCGTCAAGGACGACGAGGGTGGCTACACCATCGACGGCCAGAAGATGTGGCTGACCAACGGCGGCTCCTCGAACCTGGTCGCGGTGCTGGTCAAGACCGACGAGGGCCAGGACTCGGTCTACAAGAACATGACGACGTTCCTGGTCGAGAAGGAGCCCGGCTTCGGCGAGACCGCCCAGGGCGTCACGGTGCCCGGCAAGATCGACAAGATGGGCTACAAGGGCGTCGACACCACCGAGCTGGTGCTCGAGGGCCACCGGATCTCCGCCGACCAGGTCCTGGGCGGCGAGTCCGGCAAGGGCTTCTACCAGATGATGGACGGCGTCGAGGTCGGCCGGGTCAACGTCGCCGCGCGCGCCTGCGGCGTCGCCAACCGCGCCTTCGAGCTGGCCATCGCCTACGCCCAGCAGCGCGAGACCTTCGGCAAGCCGATCGCCCAGCACCAGGCCATCCAGTTCAAGCTCGCCGAGATGGCCGTCAAGGTCGAGGCCTCGCACGCGATGATGGTCAAGGCGGCTCGGCTCAAGGACAAGGGCCAGCGCAACGACGTCGAGGCCGGCATGGCCAAGTACCTGGCCGCCGAGTACTGCAACGAGGTCGTCGAGGCCTCGTTCCGCATCCACGGCGGCTACGGCTACTCCAAGGAGTACGAGATCGAGCGCCTCTACCGCGAGGCGGCGTTCCTGCTCATCGGCGAGGGCACCGCGGAGATCCAGAAGATGATCATCGGGCGCAGCCTGCTCAAGGACTACAAGCTCGTCTGAGCCGGATCCGGCTCACTGACCGGCGTCGCGGCCCTGGCCGCGGCGCCGGTTCTTCTTGCCGCCCCGGCCCTTTCCGCCCTGGCCGGGACGCTTGACCCCGCCCTCGCGCAGCACGTGGGCCAGCGCGGCGACGGCCGCGTCGAGCTGGGCCTGGGCGTCGACGGCGGCCGGGTCGGCCCCGGGCACGTCGAGCGGCTCCAGCTCGCGCAGGTCACCCACGACCCGGGCGCCGCTGGCCTCGATGCCGGCGACCATGGTCGCCGAGCGCTTGCGCAGCCAGCGCGGCACGGTGAAGCCGATCGGCTCCTCCTCGCGCCGCCGGTGCACCAGCACGTGCTTGCCCAGCGCCTTGATCTTCTTGTTGTACTCCGGCAGCGCGAGGTCGGCGACGAGCTCGTTGATGCGGCCCATCAGCAGCGCCGAGGCCACGCCCAGCGACTCGTTGGCGCGCGGCGCCTCGTCCCACTCGGTGCCGATGATCCCGGCGACCTCGCAGAAGCGCTCCCACAGCAGCTCGCCGGGGGCGCCGGGCGGGGGCACCGTGACGACGTGCACGTGGTCGGGGCCCAGCACCTCGGCCCAGCGGCCCACGACCCGGTCGGCGGCCTGCTGGCGCCAGAAGCGCCGGCCGGCGTCGCCACCGTCCTCGAGGGCGCGCAGGTACTCCGTCCAGCCCCAGGACTGGCGGTTCTTCAGGGTCTCCTGCCACATGGCCGGCACGCTGCGGCCCAGGTCGCGCACCGTGACCACGGCCTGCACGGGCGAGCCGGCCAGGTCGTCGCGCACCTGGCGGATGCGCTCGGCGGAGATCGGCCCGAGGTACTCCATCGAGACGATCGCCGGGCCCGGGTGGTCGCGCAGCTCCTCGGCCAGGGACGCCCAGGCGCCCTCCTCGGCGTGCTTGGAGCCGATCAGGTCTGAGACCGCGCGGGCGTGGCGGGCCCAGCTGGGGCCGGGGAACAGGATGCCCTGCTCGGCGAGCCGCTCCCGGTTGGCGTTGAGCCGTCCCTGGATGAACGTCGTGCCCGACTTCATCAGTCCGACGTGCAGCAGCACCCGCTCCGCCATCGCCTGCCTCTCGCTCGCCCACGTCCTGCCGGCGCTCATCCTCGCACGTGCGGGTCAGCCGGGGGCGTCAACCACCTCGACGTCGGCGACCAGGTAGCCGTACTCCTCGTCGACCGCCCGCTCCGAGGGGTCGACGGCCACCGAGGTCGGGTGGTCCTGGCCCTCGGGCCAGTCGACCTCGACGCGGTGGGCGTCAGGGGTCTCGGCGGCCGCGATCACCTCGTCGAGGCTCACGACCCGCGAGAGCGGGACCGGGTCGCCGGCCACCGCGCCGCTGCGCCCGCCGCCGCGGGCGTAGACCGCCGAGACGACCTCGTCGTCGGCGACGGTGACCCGGATCGGGATCCCCGCGTCGGGGCAGTAGCAGGTCAGCGTCAAGGTGTAGGAGTAGTCGGTCGGGGCGAACCCCCCGGGGTCCTGGGCGGGGTCCGGGATCGGCTCCTGGGTCGGCTCCTGGGTCGGCTCGGTTCTCGAGGCGGGGTCGGGGGCCAGGCCGGACTCGCTGTCGCCGCAGCCCGCCAGGGCCAGCAGGGCGAGGGCGAGCGCGGACAGGGCGGCGCGGGCGGGTCTCATGGGTCTTGGACGGCGCCGGCGCGCTGCTGGTTGCACGCGGCCATCCTGCGCCACCGGGGCCACGGTGACGAAGGCCACCCCGCCGGGGGCTGACGTCGGCGCCCGGGTCCGACACCATGGGCGCGTCCGACCGCGGCCCCGGCCCGGTCCACCCGAGCAGGAGGAGCCAGCCGTGCAGTTCGGTCGCAGCTACGAGGAGTTCGAGGTCGGCGCGACCTACAAGCACTGGCCCGGCAAGACGGTCACCGAGTTCGACGACCACATGTTCTGCCTGCTGACCATGAACCACCACCCGTTGCACCTCGACAGCAACTACGCCGAGGAGACCACCCAGTTCGCCAAGAACGTGGTGGTGGGCAACTACGTCTACTCGATCCTGCTCGGCATGTCGGTGCCCGACATCTCCGGCAAGGCGATCGCGAACCTCGAGATCGAGTCGCTGCGCCACGTCGCGCCCACCTTCCACGGCGACACGCTCTACGGCGAGACCCGGGTGCTCGACAAGTGGGAGAGCACCTCGAAGGACGACCGTGGGGTCGTGCACGTCGAGACCATCGGCTACAATCAGGACGGCAAGGTCGTGTGCATCTTCCGCCGCAAGGTGATGGTGCCCAAGGACAACTACCTCGAGCAGCGTGGCGGCGAGCAGCCCGGGCGCCCCGTCCCGCAGCCGGACAAGAACTGGCCGGGGGCCGACGCGCAGCAGTGAGCCGCGCCCGGCGCGCGGCTCAGGCCTGCTGCAGCCGCACCGTCTCGGGGCTCTCGCCGCGCAGCAGCCGCAGGTGGAGCCCACGGGTCTGGTGGGACGGCTCGACGCCGAGGTCGTCGACGAGGCAGGCGCGGAAGTCGGCGTAGACCCGCAGCGCGCGGGCCACGTCGCCGAGCTCCGAGAGCGCCGTCATCAGCGTGCGGACGGCGATCTCGGAGGTCGGCTCGAAGTGCAGGGCCGACTTCGCGAGCGTGGCGGCCTCACGGTGGCAGCCGATGGCCACGGCGCACTCCGCGGCGTCGGTGAGCAGGTCCTGGCGCAGCAGCCGCAGCCGCTCGCGCTCGGCGCGCACCCAGTCGTGGTCGTCGTCGTAGGCATGCAGGTCGTCGCGGTAGAGGTCGCGGGCGTCCATCGCGGCCATCGCGCCCTCGCTGGGCCGACCCTGCTCGCGCATCGCCCGGACCCGGCCGGCGATCTGCTCGAAGGTCGCGACGTCGGTCCAGACCCCGGTGAGCACCAGGCTGTCGTGGATGCGCGCCACGCACTCCTTGTCGCCCAGCTGGCGGCGTACCTCGCTGACGGCGGTGCGCAGGCTGCCCCGGCCGCGCTCGCGGGTCGCGGCGGGCCACAGCCGCTCGATGATCGACTCGACCCGCACGGGGCGCTCGACGTGGATCGCAAGCATCCGCAGCAGGTCCATGGTCTTGCCGGTGCGCCAGTCGGCGGGATGCACCGGGGTGCCGTCGGCCCGCACGACGAAGAGGTCGTCGAGCAGGCGGATCCGGATGACTCCCACAGGTGGTGTGCTTCTCATTCCGTGTTTCCCCCCAGCAACTGACCCGGACGGGTCGGCATGCCCCGAGTGCAGCACCGGTCTGACCGCACCCTCATTCTCCACCGAACTCGTGTGATGTTCAACTCACTCACGTGCCCAGCCTGCGCCTCGACGTGTAAAGACGACATCCCCCACTTCGGGTACGGGCCCCAGCGCCTCCCGGGGACCCCCTCGGTGCCCGGGTACCCAACATCGGGGGATTGACCTCTCGGACCGCGCAGCGCCCCGAGCAGCGGTCGCACGATGTTGACCGGCGTCGAGGGGACCCCCGGCGTCGTCGTGCGAGGTGCTGGAGGGGACATGAGAGCAGCGGTCATCGGGCTGGGGTACGTCGGGGCGGTCACGGCCGCGGGGCTGGCGGCCCGGGGTCACGAGGTGGTGGGGGTCGACGTCGACGAGGCCAAGGTCGCGCAGCTGTCGGCCGGCCACAGCCCCGTGGTCGAACCCGGGCTGAACGAGCTGATCGCCGACGGGGTGGCCTCGGGCCGGCTGCGGGCGACCACGCAGGTGGTCGAGGCGATGGAGCAGGCGGAGGTGTGCCTGGTCTGCGTGGGGACGCCGTCGGGCGCCCACGGCGAGACCGACCTGAGCCACGTGGAGCGGGCGCTCGCCGGGGTGCGGGACGCACTCGCGGTGGCCTCGCCGCCCCCGGGCGGCCTGCTCTCGGTGGTCGTGCGCTCGACGGTGCCCCCGGGCACGGGCGACCAGGTCGTGGCCCCTGTTTTCGACGACGCCGTCGCCGAGGGCTGGGAGGTGGCGACCGCCATGTGCCCGGAGTTCCTGCGCGAGGGCTGCGGGGTCGCGGACTTCTACGACCCGCCCTTCCTGGTGGTGGGCACCGAGCACCCGGGCGCCCGCGTCCAGCTCGAGCAGCTCTTCGCCTTCCTGGACGTGCCGGCGCACCAGGTCGACGTGCGCACCGCGGAGGCGCTGAAGTACGCCTGCAACGCCTTCCACGCGACCAAGGTGGTCTTCGCCAACGAGGTCGCCCGTGTCTTCCGCTCCTACGGCGTCGACGCGCGGCGGGTGATGGAGATCTTCTGCGAGGACCACAAGCTCAACATCGCGCCCGCCTACCTGCGTCCGGGCTTCGCCTTCGGCGGCTCGTGCCTGCCCAAGGACCTCCGCTCGCTGCACCACATGGCCCGCGAGAGCGACGTCGACGTCCCGCTGATGTTCGCCACCACCACCAGCAACGAGCTGGTGGTGCGGGAGGTCGTCGACCGCGTCGTGGCCAGCGGCCGCTGCCGGGTCGGGATGCTCGGGCTGAGCTTCAAGGCCGACACCGACGACGTGCGCGAGAGCCCCAGCGTCGACCTGGCCGAGCGGCTGGTCGGCAAGGGCTACGACGTGCGCATCTACGACCCGGTGCTGGTGCCCGAGGACCTGGTCGGCGAGAACCGTGCGCACCTGACGTCACGCCTGCCGCACCTGAGCCGCCTGCTGGCCCCCACACCGGAGTCGGCCCTGGCCGGCGCCGACGTCGCGCTGGTCTCCACCGCCGCCCGCCCGGCCGTCGAGGCGCTGCTGGCCGCCGACCCGCCGGTCGTGCTGGACCTGCACGGGGCGCTGGGCCCCGAGGTCGAGGCCCTCGCGGGCTACCGGGGGACCGGGTGGTGAGCCGCGCACGAACCGGCGCCGGGACGGCCCGGGTGCTGATCATCGTGCAGAACCTGCCGGTGCCCTTCGACCGTCGCGTGTGGCTGGAGTGCCGCACCCTGACCCGCGCCGGCCACGACGTCACCGTCGTGTGCCCCCGTGGCAGCGGGACGGGACGCTTCCAGGTCGTCGACGGCGTCACCATCCACGCCTACCGTCCCTACGCCCCGGGGGGAGGCGCGGCGGGCTACGTCGCGGAGTACGTCTGGTCGTTCCTGGCCACCGCGTGGCTGGTGCTGCGCGCGCGCCGGGCCGGGCGCTTCGACGTGATGCAGGCCTGCAACCCGCCCGACATCTTCTGGCCGCTGGCCCGCTGGCTGCGGCTGCGCGACGGCACCCGCTTCGTCTTCGACCACCACGACCTGTGTCCCGAGCTCTTCGAGTCCCGCTTCCCCGACGGGCCCGGGCTGGCCCGCCGGGGCCTGCTCGCCCTCGAGCGGCGCACCTTCCGCACCGCCGACCGGGTCGTGTCGACCAACGAGTCGTACGCCGCCGTCGCGGTCTCGCGCGGCGGCAAGGATCCGGCGCACGTGCGGGTGGTGCGCACTGGGCCCGACCTGGAGCGGCTGCACCCGGTCGAGCCCGACGAGGGGCTGCGCCGCGGCCGGCGCCACCTGGTGGCCTACCTGGGAGTGATGGGCCCGCAGGACGGGGTCGACGTCGTCATCGCCGCCGCCGACCTGGTCGTCAACCGGTGGGGCCGCGACGACGTCGCCTTCGCGGTGATGGGCAGCGGCGACTGCCACGAGGAGCTGGTCGCCGAGCGCGACCGCCTCGGACTGCAGGACGCCGTCGAGATGCCCGGCCGCGTCAGCGACGAGCACGTGCTCGCGGTGCTCTCGACCGCCGACGTCGGGCTCTCGCCCGACCCCAGCAACGCCCTCAACGACGTCTCGACGATGAACAAGACGATGGAGTACATGGCGCTCGGGCTGCCGGTGCTGGCCTTCGACCTGCCCGAGACCCGTGTCTCGGCCGGCGACGCCGCCAGCTTCGTGGCGCGCGAGGCCGGGGCGCAGGAGTACGCCCGTGCGCTGCTGGCCCTGCTCGACGACCCGGCCCGGCGCGAGGAGATGGCGCGCGCCGGACGGCGCCGGGTCGAGGAGGAGCTCGCCTGGGTCCACCAGGAGCGGGGCTACCTCGCCGTCGTCGAGGAGCTGGCCGGGCAGGCCGGTCGCGTCGACGACCTGCAGGAAGCGCGGGGCTGAGCGGTGTGCGGCATCGCGGGCGCCTACCAGCAGGACGACGGCAAGGTGCTCGTCGACACGATGACCGAGCGCCTGGAGCACCGGGGCCCCGACGCGCGCGGCGTGGTGGAGCTCGTCGACCCGACCACCTCGGTCGTGCTCGGGCACCGCCGGCTCTCCATCATCGACCCGGTCGCGGCCTCCGACCAGCCGTTCTCGAAGGACGGCCTGCGCCTGGTCTACAACGGCGAGGTCTACAACTACCGCGAGCTGCGCTCCGAGCTGGAGTCGCGCGGGGTGCGCTTCGCCACGGCCTGCGACACCGAGGTGGTGCTCGAGGTCTGGCGGGCCTGGGGGAGCGCGGGCCTGGCCCGCCTGCGCGGCATGTTCGCGCTGGCCGTCCACGACGAGCGCACCGGCTGCCTGACCCTGGCGCGCGACCCCTTCGGCATCAAGCCGCTCTACGTGCTGCGCCGCGGCGCCGGCGTGGTCTTCGCCTCCGAGCTCAAGGCGGTGGTCGCCGCGCTCGGCCCCGAGCTGGCCGTCGACCCGGCCGGGATGGTCGCCTCCACCCTCTACTACTGGCTGCCCACCGAGACCGACGCCGTGCGCGGCGTGCGCAAGCTCGCTCCGGGCACGTGGTCGGAGCACCGCCCCGACGGCAGCAGCCGCACCGGCGTGTTCTGCAGCCTCGCCGAGGAGGCCGCCGACGCGGCCGCGGGACCTCCCGTCGACCTGGCCGCGGCCGTGGAGGACTCGGTGCGCGCCCACCTGGTCTCCGACGTGCCGGTGGCGACCTTCCTCAGCGGCGGGCTCGACTCCAGCATCGTCACCGCGCTGGCGCACCGCCACGACCCCGGCATCGAGGCGTGGACGATCGGGTTCCGCGCCGTCGACCGGCGCCTCGAGGCGATGCCCGACGACGCGGCGTACGCCCGCCGGCTCGCGAAGCACCTCGGGGTGCGCCTGCACGAGATCGAGATCGGCCCCGACGTGGTCTCGATGCTGCCGCGGATGGTCGACGTGCTCGACGAGCCGGTCGGCGACCCGGCCGCGCTCAACACGTTCCTGATGTGCGAGGCCGCCCGCACGGCCGGCGTGGAGGTGCTGCTCTCGGGCACCGGCGCCGACGAGCTCTTCGGCGGCTACCGCAAGCACCTGGCCAACCTGCTGGCCGCCCGCTACCGCCGCCTGCCCGCGTCGCTGCGCTCGCGGGTGGTCGGGCCGGCGGTCGAGCGACTCCCGGTCGCCCTCGGTGGTCGCGGGGTGCGCCCGGTGCGCTGGGCCCAGCGCTTCGTCGCCTTCGCCGGCCTCCCCGAGCAGGAGGCGTTCCGCCGCAGCTACACCCTGCACGACCCGCAGGGGCTGCGGGCGCTGCTCGACCCCGAGCTCGGCG
This sequence comes from Nocardioides sp. 31GB23, assembly GCF_040012395.1. Classification (NCBI taxonomy): domain Bacteria; kingdom Bacillati; phylum Actinomycetota; class Actinomycetes; order Propionibacteriales; family Nocardioidaceae; genus Nocardioides; species Nocardioides sp. 31GB23. Next base: position 56,174 of record NZ_JBDYKJ010000015.1, read on the forward strand.
GCCTGGTCGACGACCTCCTCGAGCAGCACCGCGCGACCTACGAGGACACCGCCCTCGACGACCACGTCGAGCGGATGTGCCTGGCCGACACGCGGATGTTCCTGCCGGGGCTCAACCTGACCTACACCGACCGGGCGTCGATGGCGGCCTCCACCGAGGTCCGGGTGCCGTTCGTCGACATCGAGGTCCTGCGCGCGGCCTTCGCGCCGCAGGCGGTGCCGAAGATCGACGGGCGGGTGCAGAAGGCCGGGCTGAAGGCGGTCGCACGGTCCTGGCTGCCCGACGAGGTCATCGACCGGCCCAAGGCGTCCTTCGGGGCGCCCCTGCGGGCCTGGACGACCCACGACCTGCGCCCGATGATCGACGACCTGCTGCTCGGCGGCGAGCTGGTCGGCTCGGGCTTCCTGCGGCGCGAGCCCCTGGCCGCGCTGGTCCACGACCAGCGCAGCGGGCGGCGCGACCGCTCCCAGCAGATCTACCAGCTGCTCAGCCTGGAGCTGTGGCTGCGCAACGCGCGCGGCGCCGGCGTCGGCACCGGCGCCGGCACCGGAGGTGCGTGATGAGGAGACCCGATGAGGAGACCCGGATGTGGCACGTGGCCCAGAACTACAGCTCCGGTGAGCTCGCGGTGCTCGAGGCACCCGTGCCGTCGTGCCGGCCCGGCGGGGTGCTGGTGCGCTCGTCGTACTCGCTGATCTCGACCGGCACGGAGATGATGAAGGTCTCCGAGGCCCGGATGTCGCTGCTGTCGAAGGCGCGGCACCGACCCGACCAGGTGCGCCAGGTGCTCGACGCCGTCGCCCAGAACGGTGCGGTGGCGACCTACCGCAAGACGCGTCAGCGCCTCGACTCGTGGACCCCCCTGGGCTACTCGCTGTGCGGCGTGGTGGTCGAGGTGGGCGAGGGGGTGCACGGCTTCGAGGTCGGCGACCTGGTCGCCGCCGCCGGCAACGAGTTCGCGCTGCACGCCGAGGTCAACTGGGTGCCGCGCAACCTGTGCGTCCGGGTGCCCGACGGGGTGCTGGCCGAGCACGCCGCCTTCTCCACCGTGGGCGCCATCGCGATGCAGGCGCTGCGCCGGGCCGAGGTGGCGCTGGGGGAGACCGCCTGCGTCATCGGGCTGGGGCTGGTCGGCCAGCTGCTGGTGCGCCTGCTGGTGGGCGCCGGGGTGCGGGTCGTGGGCCTGGACACCGTCGAGGAGCGCTGCCGCACCGCCGAGGACGGTGGCGCCGTGGGCTGCGCCGGACCCGACCCGGCGGGTGTCGCCCGCCTCGAGGCGCTGCTGCGGGCGGGCGCGCCCGGGGGCGCCGACCACGTCTTCCTGGCCGCGGGGGGCGCCAGCAACGAGCCGGTCGAGCTCGCCGCGCGCCTGGCGCGCGACCGGGCCTGCGTGGTCGACATCGGCAAGACCCGGCTCGACCTGCCGTGGAACGCCTACTACGAGAAGGAGCTCGACGTCCGGTTCTCGCGCTCCTACGGCCCGGGCCGCTACGACGACCGCTACGAGCTCGACGGCGTGGACTACCCCCTGGGCTACGTGCGCTGGACCGAGGAGCGCAACATCGCCTGCTTCCTGGCCCTGCTGGCCGACGGCGCCCTCGACGTCTCCGCGCTGGTCTCGAGCAGCCACCCGGTCACCGAGGCGCCGCAGGTCTACGAGCGGCTGCGCACCGGAGCGATCACCGGGGTTGGCCACCTGCTGTCCTACCCGGCTCGTGACCAGGCACGACCCGACGCCCTCGGTGCCTCCGGGACCACGGGCCCCGGTCGCGCCACCAGGGTCCCCCGGGCCCGCGACGGCGCGGTGCGCCTGGGCGTCATCGGCGCCGGCAGCCACGCCTCGGCGATGCTGCTGCCCGGCCTGGCCGCGGCCGACGACGTCGACCTGGTCAGGGTCGCCACCGCGAGCTCGCTGTCGAGCATCAACGCCCAGCGTGCCTTCGGCTTCGGCTCGGCCGGCACCGACGCCCGCGCGGTGATCGACGACGACGACCTCGACGCCGTGCTCGTCGCCACCCGGCACCGCACGCACGCCGACCTGGTCTGCGCGGCCCTCGAGAGCGGCAAGGCCGTCTACGTCGAGAAGCCGCTGGCGATCACCCACGAGGAGCTGGCGCGCGTCGAGGAGACGATGGCACGCACCGGGAACGACCGCCTGATGGTCGGCTTCAACCGGCGCTTCGCACCCAGCTTCGTCGACCTCCGGCGCCGTTTCGGCGACGTCGGCGAGCCGGTGGCGCTGCGCTACCTGGTCAACGCCGGGCGGCTGGGAGCGAGCAGCTGGTACCTCGACGAGGCCGAGGGCTCGCGGTTCGTCGGCGAGGGCGGGCACTTCATCGACCTGCTCAGCGCCTGGACCGGCGAGGGCCCGGTGGCGCTCTGCGCCCAGCACGGCGCGGGCGACGACGTGAGCCTGGTGCTGCGCTTCACCGGCGGCTCGCTGGCCACGCTCACCTACGCCACCGGCGGGTCGCGCCGCTGCGGCAAGGAGAGCCTCGACGTGCTCGGGGGAGGGCGCAGCGCCCACCTCGACAACTTCGTCCGCTCCACGGTGTGGTCCGAGCGAGGGCGGCAGTCCCGGCGCTCGCGCACCGGACCCGACAAGGGGCACCGCGCCGCCGTGGCGGCGTTCGTCACCGCGGTCCGCACGGGCGGACCGATGCCGATCGACACGGCGTCGCTGGTGAGCACCACCCGGACCACCCTGGAGGCGGCACGATGAGCACACCCCTGTCCTGGTACGCCCGCCGCCTGACGCGGATGAGCACCCGCGAGGTCGCCCAGCGCGTCGGGGACGAGGCCCGTCGAGCGGTCGCGGTGCACACGCTCGCACAGCGGCCCGGTGCACCCGTGCCCGGCCTGCTGCCCCAGCGCGGCTTCACCACGCCCGTGCCGGCCTCGGCGGTCGAGCGGGTGCTGCCCCACGACGCCGCCGCCCTGACCTCGGCCGCGGACCGGCTGCTCGCCGGTCGCTGGAGCGTACTGGGCCGTGAGCGCACCGACCTGCGCGACCCCGACTGGTTCCTCGACCCGGTGTCCGGCATCCGCGCGCCCCACGACGTGCTGGCCTTCCGCGTCGACCACCGCGACCCCACCGTCACCGGCGACGTCAAGCAGGTGTGGGAGCCCTCGCGCCACCAGCACGTCACCGTGCTGGCGGCGGCCTACTGGCTGACCGGCGAGGAGGAGTACGCCGTGGCCGCGGCAGCCCAGCTGCGCTCGTGGTGGGCGGCCAACCCGGTGCTGCGCGGCGTGCACTGGACCAGCGGCATCGAGCTGGGCCTGCGCCTGGTCTCGTGGGCCTGGACCCGGCGCCTGCTCGACGACTGGGCCGGGGTCGAGGGGCTCTTCGAGCAGGACGAGACCGCCCTGGCCCAGCTGCGATGGCACCAGGAGATGCTGCGCGGCTTCCCGAGCCGGGGCAGCTCGGCCAACAACCATGCCGTGGCCGAGACCTGCGGACGACTGGTCGCGGCCTGCGCGTTCCCGTGGTTCGAGGAGAGCGAGCGGTGGCGGGTGGAGTCCGGCCGGCTGCTGCGCCGGCACCTGCAGGCGAACACGTTCCCCAGCGGGCTCAACCGCGAGCAGGCGGCCGACTACCACCGGTTCGTGTGCGAGCTCGCCGCGCTCGGGCTGATCGAGGCGCGCTCCTGCGGGCACCCCGAGGACGGCCCCGACCCCGACCTGGTCACGGCCGGGCTCGACGCCGCCGCCGCGCTGCTCGACGTCGAGGGCCGTCCGCCCCGCAACGGCGACGGCGACGAGGGACGCGCCCTGCTGGTGGCCGACGCCGCCGAGGACCCGTGGGAGCAGTTGCTCGGCCTCGGGCAGGCGCTCGTGGGTGCGCAGCCGTGGTGGCCGCGGCGTCGCGGCGGGGTCGTCTCCGTCCTCGTCTCCGCCCTGCTCGCGGCCGCCGGCCCCGTGGCCGGGGACCGCCCCCGGCCGCAGCGGCGCCCCGACCTCTTCGAGGACGCGGGGGTGGCGCTCCTGCGCACGCCGGCCGGCTCCCAGCCCGAGATCTGGTGCCGCTGCGACAGCGGCCCGCACGGCTTCGGGTCGCTGGCCGCCCACGCGCACGCCGACGCGCTGTCGGTGGAGCTGCGCCACGACGGGGTCGAGGTCCTCAGCGACCCGGGCACGTACAGCTACCACGGCGAGGCCCGCTGGCGCGACTACTTCCGCTCCACGCTGGCGCACAACACCGTCGAGGTGGACGGCTGCGACCAGTCCACCAGCGGCGGGCCCTTCCTGTGGACCCAGCACGCCCGGACCTACCTGGACCGCGCCGAGGTCGGCGACCTCGACGTGCAGCTCTGGTCGGCCCACCACACGGGCTACGCCCGCCTCGACCCGGGGCTGCGCCACGCCCGCACCGTCCGCCTCGACCGCGGCTCCGGCGCCCTGCAGGTCGTCGACGAGCTGAGGTCCGGGCGGGCGCACGGGTTCCGGATGGCCTGGCACCTCGGCCCCGAGGTCGACCTGTCCCTGCACGGCTCGCTGGCCCGCCTGAGCTGGACCCGGCCGGCGGTGGACGGGGCGCAGCCGCGCACGGTGACGGCACTGATGCACCTGCCTCCCGAGCTCGTCTGGACCCGGCACCGCGGCGAGGAGGACCCGCCCCTGGGCTGGTGGGCCGAGGGGCTGGGGCGACGGCGCCCCACCACGACGCTCGTGGGCCGGGGCGAGCTGCGCTCGCGCGGGCTGCTGCGGACCCTGGTCGTGCTCGACGTCGAGGTCCCGGGCGAGGCCTCGTGCCGGAGGGGGAGCACCGATGTCTGAGCAGAGCCTGGACCTGAAGGCGACCTGGACCGTGCTGCGCCGCCACGCCTTCCTGTTGACGGTGGCGCTGCTGGTCGGCGCGGTCGCCGGCGTCGCACTGGCGGTGTGGCGCCCCCCGCTGTGGACCAGCACCACCATGGTGCTGCTGCCTCCGTCGTCGGAGTCGGGGGTCGGCGCCGCCGAGCGTGACTCCGGCACCCAGGTGCGGGTCGCGTCGAGCGACCTGGTGCTCGGCCAGGCCGGGCGCCGGGTCACCCCGGCGATGGGCCTCACCGAGGTGCAGGAGGCCGTCGAGGTCAGTGCCGCGACACCCGACGTGCTGCGCTTCACCGCCCGCGCCGAGGAGCCCGAGCGGGCCCAGGAGCTCGCGGCCGCGGCCGCGGCCGCCGAGCTGCGCTACGTCTCCAGCGCGGCCGCCCGGCTGCGCGACGCGGCGCGCGCCGGACGGGAGACCCGGCTGGCGACCCTGCGGGCCACCCTGCGCACCGTCGAGCGCGACATCGAGGAGACCACCCGACGACGCGACGCGGAGACCTTCGGCTCCGTGGCCGAGAAGGCGCTGACGGCGGCGCTGGCCCAGCTCACCGCCCAGCAGGCCTCGCTCGTGCTGCAGGCCGACCAGGTCGCGGAGGCCGCCTCCGCCGACGTCGGACGCGACACCGCCTCGCTGATCGAGGACGCCTCGCCCGCGACCAGGCCGGGGCTGCTGCTCGGGCGCACCCTGCACGGGCTGGCCGGGGCCGCCGCGCTGCTGCTGCTCGTGGGCCTGGCGCTGCTGGTCTCCGAGCGCCGCGACCGGCGCCTGCGCTACCGCGACGAGATCGCCGACGCGCTCGGCAGCACCGTGGTGGCCTCGGTCTCCTCGCGCCCCGCGCGCAACGTCTCCGCCTGGCGCACCCTGCTGGGCCGCTACGTCCCGGGTCCGGTGGACGCGTGGTCGCTGCGCCAGGTGCTGCGCGAGGTGCTGCCCGCCGGCACGCTGACCCGCGCCCACGCAGGCGCGTCGGAGGAGCCCGCCGTCGACGTCGTGGTGGTGACCCTGTCCGACGACACGGCCGCGCTGGCGCTCGGGCCGCAGCTGGCGACGTACGCCGCGTCGGTGGGGCTGCGCACCCGCCTGGTGCCCCAGCACGGCCACGACTCCTCGGCGGCGCTGTGGGCCGCCTGCGCGAGGGTGCACCCCGAGCACGAGCTGCGTGGGCACCTGTGGGTCAACCGGCCGCTGCACGAGGGCGAGCCCGACGACCTGCGGGTGCTGATGGTGGTGCTCGACCGCACCCGCCCCGAGCGGCCCGACCTGCCGTCCGGCTGCGTGGGGGTGGTGGCCGTGAGCGCCGGCACCGCCACCGCGGCCGACCTGGCGCGGCTGGCCGTCAGCCTCGACGAGGCCGGGGTGGGGGTCCAGGGCGCGGTCGTGCTCGACCCCGACCGTCTCGACCGCACGACCGGGCGCCGGCTGCAGCCGGAGCGGCTGCGTGAGCCGCAGCTGCCGGTGCGCCTGACCGGCACGGTGCCGGGGGAGAGGCTCGGCCGGCCCCGGCTGGGCAGCGTGGCCCGCAACGGGCACGAGGGAGGTGCGCAGTGAGGACGTCAGCCTGGCCGGTGGACGACGAGCAGTCGGAGGACCCCGAGCTCGCGGAGGTGGCGCCCGCGGTCGTGAGCCTGCACTTCCTGCGGCGCGCGCTGCGCCGGCGCTGGAGGGTCTGGGCCGGCTGCGCCCTGGCCGGCGTGGTGCTGGGGGCGGCCGTCGCGCTGGCGCTGCCGACGCGCAGCGCCGCGAGCGTGACGCTGCTGCTGGCGCACCCCGACGGCGCCGACCCCACGATGGCGATGAACACCGACGTGAGCCTGCTGCGCACCCGCACGGTGGCCGAGCGGGTCGTCGACGAGCTCGGCATCGACCTGACCCCCGAGCAGATGCAGGCCTCGATCCTGGCCAGCGTCGAGACGACCACGGTGCTCCAGCTCGAGGTCGAGGGTCCCGATGCCGACGAGGCGCGACGCCGCACCGAGGCGGTGGCCACCACGTTCCTGGACTTCCGCAACGAGACCATGGAGGTGCAGACCACGGCTCGCACCGACCGCTACCGGATCCGGGTCGAGGCCCTGCGCAGCGAGGCCACCACGCTCACGGCGCAGTACGACGTGCTCAGCGGCAGCGGCCCCCGGGGCCGGGCCGAGGCGGCCGAGGTGCTGACCCGGCGCGCCCAGGTCGACGCGCAGATCAGCGAGCTGGAGCAGGAGATCGAGCGCACCCGCATCGTCGCGGGGGCGGTCGCGGGGGCGAGCCACGTGCTCGACCCCACCGCCGTGCTCGCCGGCCGCTCGCTGGTGCGCAGCCTCGCCCTCGACACCACGGCGGGGCTCGTGGCCGGCGGGTCCGTGGGCGCCGGCTGGGTGCTGCTCGGCGCACTGCTCTCGCAGCGGGTGCGGCGCCGCGAGGAGATCGCGATGGCCCTGGGCACGCGGGTGTGCTGCAGCGTGGGCCGGGTGCCGACGCGGGTCTGGCGCGGGGCCGCGGTCCCGGCCCGGCGGCGTACGTCGCTGGAGCGGGCGGTGGCCAGCGTGTCGGGGCTGGTGGCCCCGGGTCCGGCCGGGGAGGGCCGCGCACCGGTGCGGTGGGCGGTCGGCGCGGTCGAGAACGGACCCGAGACCACGGTGCTCGCCGCGGCCCTGGCGGTGGACCGGGCCCGGGCGGGCAACCGGGTGCTGGTGGTCGACCTGACCGAGCGCGGCCGGGTGGGGCACGCGGTCGCCGGGCTGTGGAGCGGCGACGGGACCAGGCCGGTGGTGCTGCGCCCCGACGGGGTGCCCTCGCGCTCGGTCGGGCCGCTGCCGGGGGCCGAGCTGTCGGCGTCCACGGTGACCGAGGCCGAGTCGGCCTCCGACCTGGTGCTGGTCGTGGTCGACATCGACCCGGCCGTCGGTCTCGACCACGTCGCCGCCCGCGCCGAGCGCCTGGTGGTCGTGGTCAGCGCCGGTGGCTCGACCGCCGAGCGGCTGCGCACCACCGCCGAGCTGGCCCGGGCCGCCGGCCTGGAGCCCGCCGAGGCGGTGCTCGTGGGCGCCGACGCCGCCGACGACAGCCTGGGGCTGGCGCCCGTCGACGACGAGGACACCCGGTCGAGCCGCTCGCTGCTGCTGCCGGGCCGGTGGGGCCGGTGAGCACGGTCCTGGCGGGGCCCTCCGCCGGCCCGCTCGCGCCGGACCCGCGCCTGGGACGGCGCCAACGGACGCTGGTCGGTCTCGCCTGGGGCGCGCTGCTGCTCAACGTGCTGACCTACGCCGACACCGCCACCGTGGTGCCGCTGCCGACCCTGGCCGGCTCGGCGCTGACCCAGGGGGCGGTGCTGGTGGCGCTGCTCCTGGCGCTCGTCGTCAACCCCGGTGGCGTGGTGCGTCCGCAGGTCTTCCTCCTGCTGCTGACGGTGCTGGCCATCGGTGCCAGCGCCGCCAGCCTCTACTCCGAGTTCTTCCTCTCCGCGACCTTCCGGGCCGGGCGGATGGTGCTCTTCGTGACCGTGCTGTGGCTGCTGAGCACCTGGTTCGGGCGGCGCGACATGCTGCTGCTGCGGATGCACCGCACGGCCCTGGCGGTGGTGATGGCGACCGTCTACGCCGGGGCGCTGGTGGCCCCCGGGCTGGCCTTCGCCTTCCAGGACCGCCTGGCCGGGGTGGTCTGGCCGATCCCGCCCACCCAGGTCGCGCACTACGCCGCGGTCCTGCTCGGCACCTCGCTGCTGCTGTGGATGTGCCGGCTGGTCGGCGGGGTGCGGGCCGGGCTGATGGTGCTGCTCTCGCTGCTGCCCCTGCTCGCCACGCACACCCGCACCGCCGTGATCGGGGTGCTCGTCGGTCTCGTGGTGGCCTCCCTGAGCCTGCTGATGGGCCACGTGCGGGTGCGGCGCACGCTGATGGTCGCCGGGGGCGGCGGTGCGATCGGGGCGGCGCTGTTCATCTCGCCGCTGACCGTCTGGCTGCTGCGCGGGCAGTCGGCCGACGAGGCCAACAAGCTGACGGGCCGCACCGACGTGTGGAGCGCGGTCGCCGACCTCGAGCGGCCGTGGATCGAGGACCTCTTCGGCTGGGGCCTGTCCGACCAGTCCTTCGGCGGGCTGCCCATCGACAGCAGCTGGGTGGCGACGTACGTCGACCAGGGCTGGCTGGGCGTCGGGGTGCAGGCCGCGGTGCTGCTCCTGCTGCTGCTGATGGCGGTCGTGCACCGGCCCGGGCCCGAGCGGGCCATCGCCCTCTTCCTGGTCGCCTACTGCACGGTCGCCTCGGTCACCGAGACCGGGCTGGGCGCCCCGTCGGTCTACCTGCTCGACCTGACCGTCGCCGCGTCGCTGCTGGTGCCCGGCTGGCGGGCGAGGCAGCCATGAGGGTCGTGGTGGTGCACGGCCGCTACCGCTCGGTCGCGCCGAGCGGCGAGAACCGCGTGGTCGACCAGGAGGTGCGGATGCTGCGCGCGGCCGGCCACGACGTGAGCACCTACGAGCGGCACAGCGACGACATCGCCGACTGGCCGGCCCGGCGGCGGGCGCTGCTGGCGATGCACAGCGTGCGCAACGGTCCCGTGCGCTCCGACCTGACGGGCTACCTGGAGCGCGAGCGGCCCGACGTCGTGCACGTGCACAACACCTTCCCGCTGCTCAGCCCCTCGGTGCTGCTGGCCTGCCACGACGCGGGCGTGCCGGCGGTCGCCACCGTGCACAACTACAAGCTGCTGTGCGCCAGCGGTGACTTCTACCGCGACGGGGCGCCCTGCCACGACTGCGCCGACGGGCAGGTCGCGCCCGCCCTGCGCCACGGCTGCTACCGGGCCTCGCACGCGGCGACGCTGCCGGTCGCGGCCGGGCTGGTGCTCAACCGCCGGCTGTGGCAGCAGCTGGTGTCGGCGTACCTGCTGATCAGCGACTCGCAGCGCGCGCTGCTGCAGGGCCTGGCGCTGCCCGAGGAGCGGGTCTTCGTCAAGCCCAACTTCGTCGACCGCGCCGAGGTCTCGCCGGTGCCGCGCGAGCACCTCGTGGCCCACCTGGGCCGCCTCGACGAGGCCAAGGGGATCCGGCTGACGATGGCCGCCTGGGAGCACCACGAGCGCAGCGCCCCGGGCTCGCGGCTGCGGCTGGTGATCGCCGGCGGCGGCCCCCTCGAGGGACTCGTGCGCGACTGGGCCGCCGGGCGCGAGCGGGTGCGGATGGTCGGCACGCTCGACCCGTCGGGCGTCGGCGCGCTGCTCGACCGCGCCCTGCTGGCGGTGGTGCCCTCGGCGTGGGAGGAGGTCTTCGGCCTGGTGGCCGTCGAGGCCATGGCCCACGGGTCGGTGCCGGTGGCGCCCGCGCGTGGCTCCTTCCCCGAGCTCGTCCGCGACGGCTGGGACGGCGTGCTCTTCGAGCCCGGCAGCGCCGCCGACCTGGCCCGCGTGCTGGGCCGCGCCGACCGCGACCCCGACGCCCTCCTCGAGGTCGGCGAACGGGCCCGCGCCACCTCGCGTCGCCGGTTCTCGCGCGAGCGCAACCTCGAGCAGCTCCTCTCGATCTACCGGTACGCCATCGCCCACCCGGCAGGAAGGACCTCCCATGCCACTCGTCCCGCCAGCGCCCCTCGCACCACCAGCCGCGCGCCGGCGACGGAGGGTTGAGCCGTGACCGGGTCACCGCCCGCGCCCCGCGTGAGCATCGGGCTGCCCGTCTACAACGGCGCCGACTACCTCGCCCAGTCCCTCGACGCGCTGCTCGGGCAGAGCTTCGAGGACCTCGAGGTCGTCGTGTCCAGCAACGCCTCGACCGACGACACCGACGACCTCGTGCGCGAGCGCGCCGCCAGTGACCCCCGGGTGCGCTTCGAACGGCTGGAGACCAACCTGGGGGCCGCGGCCAACCACGACGTCGTCCTGCGGCGCGCCCGCGGCGAGCTCTTCAAGTGGGCCTCGGCCGACGACCTCTACGCCGTCGACCTGGTCGAGCAGTGCGTGCGCCTGCTCGACGCCCACCCCGACGCCGTGCTGGCCCACTCGTGGACCGCCGCCGTCGACGAGACGGGCGCCGTGGTGCAGGCCCACGAGTACCCGCTGCTGACCAACTCGCGCCGGCCCTCCCGGCGCTTTCGCAGCATGCTCCTCGACGGCGACCGGATGCCCGGGGCGATCCGGGCCGACGACTTCTACGGGCTGGTGCGCGCCGACGTGCTCAGGCGGGTCCGCCCGCACGGCAGCTTCTACCGCGCCGACCACGTCTTCGTCAGCGAGCTGGTCCTGCAGGGGCGCTTCGTGCAGGTGCCCGACTGGCTCTACTTCCGTCGCCACCACGGCGGCCGGCTCTCGCACGACGAGGCGACCGTGCGCTCGTGGTGCGCCTCGCTCGACCCGCGGCGCGCCGACCGGCTGCGCAACCCGACCGTGCGGCTGGTGGGGGAGATGTTCACCGGCTACCTAGGCGCGGTGCAGCGCTCGGCGCTGAGCCCTGCGGAGAAGCGGGCCTGCGTGCGCCACCTGGCGCGGTGGGCGGCCTCGCGGGCGGGGCGGCGCATCGGCGGCGCCGACCCCGGCGTGCCGGCCGAGGAGTACGACGTCGTGCCGCAGCGCCGCGACCTGGCGAGCCGGGTCGTGGCGGGGCAGGGGGCCCGGCCGTGAGCCAGGCCGACCGCCGCCTGCGCGTCGGGTTCCTGGGCCGGCTGGGCGCCGGCAACCTGGGCAACGACGCCAGCCTCGAGGTGGTGCTGGGCCTGGTGCGCTCGCGTCGTCCCGACGCCGTGCTCGACGCCATGTGCTCGGGACCCGAGGTCGTGCGCGAGCGCTACGACCTGCCCGCCGTCGAGCTGCACCGCGCCCTGCGCGGGCCCACCGCCTGGCGGGTGCTCGCCGGGCTCGGGGTCGACGCCGTCCGCATCGGGCGGTGGGTGCGCCAGCACGACGTCGTGCTCGTGCCCGGCATGGGCACGCTGGAGTCGACGCTGCACGAGCGTGCCTGGCAGATGCCCTGGACCCTGCTGGTGATGGCCGCCAGCGGACGGCTCTGGCGCACCCGGGTGGCCCTCGTGGGCGTCGGGGCCGGGGCGGTGCCCGAGCCGGTCCAGCGTCGGATGCTGGTGGGTGCCGCCCGCCTGGCGCACTACCGCTCCTTCCGCGACGAGCGCTCCCGCGACGACCTGCGGCGGATGGGCCTGCGCACCGACGACGGGGTCTACCCCGACGTGGTCCTGGCCCTGCCGGTGCCGGCGGGACCGGGGGCGAGGCCGCGCAGCGTCGGACTCGGGGTGATGGCCTGGTCCGGCAGCAACGGTGAGCGCGCGCAGGCCGAGCGCCTGCACGCGGCGTACGTCGCCGAGATGGGGCGCGTGGTCGAGCGGCTGCTCGAGCGCGGCTACGACGTCAGCGTGCTGGTCGGTGACGGCGACGACGTGCCGGTGGCCCGGGCCCTGGTGGCCGGGGCCCGCGACGAGCGGGTGCGGCTGCTGGTGCCCACGACCCCGGACGAGCTGGTCGAGGCGGTCGCGTCGGTCGAGGTGGTGGTGGCCGCGCGCTACCACAACGTGGTCGGGGCGCTGCGCAGCGCGACCCCGGTCGTGGCGCTGTGCTACGCGCCCAAGCACCGCGACCTGATGGCCCTGATGGGGGTCGAGGAGCTGTGCCACGACCTGCGCGGCCTCGACGCGGCGAGGCTGGTGGACCACGTCGACGAGGTGCACCGCGACCGCGAGGCCCTGCGCGCCCGCCTCGAGCGGCGCCTCGACGAGCTGGCCCCGGTCTTCGAGCGGCACTTCGACGAGGTGGCCGCGAGGGTGCTGGGCGCCGGCAGCGAGGTGGTCGCATGAGCGGCGTGCCGGTCGGGCGCGTCGCCCTGCTGCGCACCGTGGGCCGGCTGGGCTGGGGGGTCGCCGACCAGGGCGTCTCGAGCGTCAAGAACTTCGTGCTCGGGGTCTTCGTGGCCACCACCCTGGGCGCCCAGAGCCTCGGCGCGCTGGGGCTGGTGCTGGTGACCTACGCGATCGTGCTGCAGGCCGCCCGGGGGCTGGCCACCGACCCGCTGATGGTGCGCTACACCGGCACCGAGCCCCGCACCTGGCGCTCGTCGAGCGCCGCGGCCACCGCCACCGCCACGGTGGTGGGCGTGGTCGCCGGCGCGGCCTGCCTGGGTGGCGGCGCCGTGCTGACCCGCTGGGTCAGCGGCGAGGGCGGGACGGCCTTCACCGCGCTGGCCCCCTGCCTGCCGCTGCTGGCGCTGCAGGACAGCTACCGCTACGCCTTCTTCGCCGCCGGGCGCGGCGCCGCGGCCTGCGCCACCGACATGGTCTGGGCGGTCTCGCTGGTCCTGCTGCTCCCGCTGGGGGCGCCGCTGGGGCTCGACGGCATCGCGTGGGCCGTCGTGGCCTTCGGCGCCAGCGCCGGGATCTCCGCCGCGTTCGCGGCCTGGCGGGCCCGCACCCTGCCCGACCCGCGAAGGGTCCTGTGGTGGTGGCGCGAGCACCACGACCTCGGCACCCGCTTCCTGGGCGAGAACGTGACGCTCGGGGTGGGCCAGCAGGTCACCGTCCTCGTCGTCGCGGCCGTCGCCGGGCTCGGCGCGCTGGGCGCCGTGCGTGGCGCGGAGATGCTGATCGGGCCGGTGGCCAGCCTGCTGATGGGGATCTCGCAGGTGGCGGTGCCGGAGGCGGTCCGGGCCCGCGCCAACGGCCGCGCCTCGCTTGAGCGGCTCTGCCGCGCCCTGAGCGGCGGGCTGGCCGCGGTGGCGCTGCTGTGGGGCGGCCTCGTCTTCGTCGTGCTGCCCCACGGCCTGGGGGAGCGCCTGCTCGGCGAGGTCTGGCCCAGCGCCCACTCGCTGCTGCCGGCGGTGGTCCTCGGCGCCACCGCGGGCTGCCTGCACGTCGGGCCGTCGGCGGGGCTGCGCGCCCTGGGCCGCGCCGACCTGACGCTGCGCATGCAGGCGCTGGTGACCTCGACGTACGCCGTGCTCGGCACCGCCGGCGCGGCCGCGGGCGGGGCGGTCGGGATGGTGTGGGGCACCGCCGCCGCCTCCTGCCTGGGAGCCGTCGCGTGGTGGCTGGCCCTCGACCACGCCGCGCGGGCGGCGCTGCCGCTGCCGCCGGCCACCGCGCTGGTCGAGCCCGAGGAGATCGAGAGCCGTGTCGTCTGACGCGCCGGAGGTCGTGGTGGCCACGGTGATGCGCCGCGAGGGCGGCAGCGGCGTCCAGACCCACGTGCGCACCGTGGTCGAGCACCTCGAGGCGACCGGCCGGCCGGTGCGGGTGGTCAGCCCCTTCGACGCCGCCTCGCCGCTGGTGCGGCCGGTCTTCGCGGTGCGGCTGGCGCTGCAGCCGGTCTCGGGCGCGGCCGGGGTGTGGTGGTACCGGCACTGGCACACGGCGTACCTGCGCGCCGCGCTCGGTCCGGCGCTGGCCACCGCCCGGGCCGGCCGGCGGCCCCCCGTCGTCTACGCGCAGTGCCCCGGGTCCGCCCTGGCGGCGCTCACCGTGCGCGAGCGCGCGGGCGGCGCGGAACCGGTGGTGATGGCCGCCCACTTCAACGTCTCCGAGGCCGACGAGTGGGCCGGCAAGGGGGAGATCAGGCGTGGCGGGCGGGTCTTCCGCGCCGTGCGCGAGCTCGAGGCCCGGGTGCTGCCGCGCCTCGACGGCCTGGTCTTCGTCTCCGAGGCGGCGCGCCGCGACTGCCTGGCCCGCGTGCCCGCGGCCGCCCGCGTGCCGTCGGTGGTGGTGCCCAACGCGGTGCCGGCCCTGCCGGCGCTCCCCGACCCGGCGGGCGCCGACCCGGCGAGCCCTGACCCGGCGGGACCGCTGCGCGACCTGGTCACCGTGGGCTCGGTCGAGCCCCGCAAGAACCAGGGCTACCTGCTCGAGGTGCTGGCCGAGGCCCGCCGGCGCGGACGCCCCTGCACGCTCACCGTGGTCGGCGACGGTCCCCAGCGCCGTGGGCTCGAGCGGCGCGCGCGGGCGCTGGGCGTCGAGCGCGACGTCCGCCTCGTGGGGCACCGCACCGACGTGCCCGCCTGGCTGGCCGGGCACCGCGTCTACTGCCACGCCGCGCTCACCGAGTCCTTCGGCATCGCGCTCGCCGAGGCGATGCGGGCCGGGCTGCCCGTCGTCGCGGGCGCCGTGGGCGGCATCCCCGAGGTGGTGCGCGACGGGGTCGAGGGCCGGCACTGGCCGCTCGACGACGTCGCCGCGGCCACCGACCTCCTGCTCGACCTGCTCGACGACCACGACACCCGGCGACGGATGGGCCGGGCCGGGGCGGCCCGCGCCGCCGACGAGCTCGGCACCCAGGTCGTGGTGCCCCGGCTGCTCGACTTCCTCGGGTCGCTCAGCGCTCGGCCGGCGCCGGCCCCAGCAGGTGGCGCACCTCGCTGAGCGGGGGCGCCGCCCGGTCGTTCGCCGAGAGCAGGGTCACCGGCAGCGGCCACGCCACCGCGATGTCGGGGTCGTCGTGGGCGATCGCCAGCGACGCGGCCGGGTCGTGGCGGCGGTCGATGCGGTAGGAGGTGTCCGACGGCTCGCGCAGGGCCTGGAACCCGTGCGCGCAGCCCGCGGGGATGTAGACCGAGCGCTGCGACTCCTCGGTGAGCTCGAAGCCCTCCCACTCGCCGTACGTCGGCGAGCCGACGCGCAGGTCGACCACGACGTCGTACAGGGCCCCGCGCGAGCAGCGCACCAGCTTGGCCTCGCCGGCCCCGGTGCGCACGTGCAGGCCGCGCACCACGCCGCGGTGCGAGCGCGAGACGCTGTCCTGCACGAAGTCCTCGGCGCGCACGCCGTGCTCGCGCGCGACGTCGGCGTCGAAGGTGCGCGCGAACCAGCCGCGCTCGTCGGGCACCGGCTCGGGCTCCACGACCAGCACCCCGGCGATCCGGGTGCGTCGTACCTGCATGCTCCCCACCTCCTGGCCCGACCCTCTCCCGCCCGTCGGGCGGCGACCTCACGAAATTGGGGTAATCGGGCGCCTCGTCGGCTCGCAGGCCTCGTCGCGGGCCCACGCTGGTGGCTCCAGAGACGAGGAGGACGAGCATGGGACGACGCAGCTGCCGGCTGTGCGGGGCCGACCTGAGGACCACCTTCGTGGACCTGGGGATGTCCCCGCCGTGCGAGAGCTACCTGGCCGAGGAGGACCTCGACCACGGGGAGGTGTTCTACCCGCTGCACGTGCGGGTCTGCGACGAGTGCCTGCTGGTCCAGCTGCCCGCCTACATCCCGGCCGAGGACATCTTCAGCGACTACGCCTACTTCTCGTCCTACTCCGACTCGTGGGTGCGCCACTGCGAGCGCTTCGTCGAGACCGCCGTCGAGCGGCTCGGCCTGGGCGGCGACTCGTTCGTCGTCGAGGTGGCCAGCAACGACGGCTACCTGCTCCAGCACACCGTGGCCCGCGGCATCCGCTCGCTGGGCATCGAGCCGGCGGCCAACGTGGCCGTGGCGGCCGAGGAGCGCGGGGTCCCCACCGAGGTGCTCTTCCTGGGTCAGGAGACCGGCCGCAAGATCGCCGACGTGCACGGGCGCGCCGACCTGGTCGTGGCCAACAACGTCTTCGCCCACGTGCCCGACATCGTCGACTTCAGCCGCGGGATGCGCGAGCTGGTCGCCGACGACGGGCGGGTCAGCATCGAGATCCCGCACCTGCTGCGGCTGGTCGAGGGCCGTGAGTTCGACACGATCTACCACGAGCACTACTCCTACCTCTCGCTGCTGACCACGCAGCGGGTGCTGGCCGCGGCCGGCCTGAGCGTCGTCGACGTCGAGGAGCTGCCCACCCACGGCGGATCGCTGCGCACCTGGTCGGCGCGCACCGAGACCGCGCCCGAGCCGTCGGAGGCGGTGGCCCGGGTGCTGGCCGACGAGGCCCGGGCGGGGCTGCACACGCTCGAGGGGCACGCCGGCTTCGCCGCCTCGGTCGCCGAGGTGCGCGACGACTTCGTGGAGTTCCTCGTCGAGTGCCGCCGGCAGGGCCGCAGCGTGGCGGCGTACGGCGCACCCGGCAAGGGCAACACCCTGCTCAACCACTGCGGCGTGCGCGCCGACCTGCTGTCCTTCGCGGTCGACCGCAACCCCCACAAGCACGGCAGGTTCCTGCCCGGCACCCACATCCCGGTGCTGCCGGTCGAGGCGCTGGCCCAGGCCCGCCCCGACTTCGTGGTGATCATGCCGTGGAACCTCCGCAAGGAGATCACGGCCCAGCTCGACTACGTGGGCGGGTGGGGCGGCCAGCTGGTCGTGGCCCTGCCGCGCCTCGAGGTCTTCCAGGCCGGACCGGCCTGACGAGAGGAGTACGACATGAAGGTGGTCCTGTTCTGCGGTGGCCTGGGGATGCGCATGCGCGCCGACAACCAGTCCCTGCCCAAGCCGATGATGCCGATCGGCAGCCGGCCGGTGCTCTGGCACGTGATGCGCTACTACGCCTACTTCGGGCACACCGACTTCGTGCTGTGCCTGGGCCACGGCGCGCAGGCGGTCAAGGACTACTTCCTGAACTACCAGGAGACCGCCTCCAACGACTTCGTGCTCACCAAGGGCGGCTCCTACATCGAGATGCTCGGCACCGACATCAGCGACTGGACGATCCGCTTCATCGACACCGGCATGGACACCGCGATCGGCGAGCGGCTGCGCCGGGTGCGCCCGCACCTCGAGGGCGACGGCGTCTTCCTGGCCAACTACGGCGACGTGCTCACCGACGCGCCCATGGACGAGCTGGTGGCCCAGTTCGAGCAGACCGACGCCGTGGCGCAGATGCTGGCCGTCAAGCCGCAGGACTCCTTCCACGTCGTCGACGTCGACGGCGCCGGGCAGGTCTCGGGGCTGGTACCGGTCGCCGACATGTCGCTGTGCATCAACGGTGGCTACTTCGTGCTGAGCCAAGGCATCTTCGACTACCTCGAGGAGGGCGACGACCTGGTGATGGACGGGTGCGTGCGCGCTGCTCGCGACGGCCGGGTGCGCGCGGTGCGCTACGACGGCTTCTGGGCCCCGATGGACACCCTCAAGGAGCGCACCGCCCTGGAGGAGAAGTACCGCCACGGGATCAGCCCCTGGGCGTTGTGGCGCGACCACCCCGTCCAGCCCGGCACCCCCGTCACCCCCGTCGCCCTCTGACCCGGCCCAGATCTCGCGCTGACCCGGCCTTCTGCCGAGCCGGCCCGAACTTCTCGTCGAGCCGGCCGAGATCCACATGTCCCCGGCCCGGCTCCTGGCGCAACGCCAGCGCGGCACGGCGCTGGTCGTCGTACGCCGCACGCGCGGAGATCTGCGCCGGCTCGAGGCGAGGTTCGGGCCGGGTCAGCGCGAAGCCTGGGCCGAGTCGGCCTGAACTTCTTGTCGAGTCGGCCCGAACTTCCCTTCGAGTGGGCCGGGATCCACATGTCCGCGGCCGGGCTCCTGGCGCAAGCTCGGTGTGCCCGCGGCCCTGATCGTCGTACGCCGCACGCGCGGAGATCTGCGCCGGCTCGAGGCGAAGTCCAGGCCGGGTCAGCGCGAAGTCTGGGCCGGGTCAGCGGGCCATGTGGGCCGGGTCGGCTACTGGGTGCTGCTGCCGGCGTCCTGGAGGTAGGGCTCGCTGCGCCACTGGTTCCAGGTCACGAAGGTGCCGGCCTCGAGGGCCATGAAGAGCCAGGGGCCGCGGTAGGTGTTGTCCCAGAAGCGGTTGTCCTGCTCGAGGGTCACCGCGTTCTCCACGAGAGTGCCCTGGAAGGGCGAGTGCGGCGGGAAGGTGCCCCAGTTGGAGAAGATGCCGCTCACCCCGCAGATGTTCTCCTCGGTGCACTCGGGGCCCAGCTGCTCGGGGTCGAGCTGGAAGAGGTTGTCGTGCACGTGCACGTGCTGGGACTTCCAGCGGCAGTCGTCGAAGTAGGGGTCCTCGGCGATCAGGTCGGGGTCGGCGCAGGCCTCGAAGGTGGCGACCTCCGGGTTGACCAGGGTGGTGTCCTGGGTGGGGTTGGCCGGCGAGCCGGCGTAGCGGTCGGCGTTCTCCCAGATCGCCACCCCGCCCCAGTTGTCGATGAAGCGGTTGCCGGCCACCACCAGCGCCTCGCCGTGCAGCCGCCCCGCGCGCGGGTCGGCCCCGGACTCGGAGACGTAGACCGCCGGGGTCGGGAAGCCGGGGTTGCGCGGGCCCTTGACGGTGCCGTTGCCGATGAAGGTGTTGCCCACGATCGAGGCGTTGTAGCTGGTCTCGTAGACCAGGCCCTCGGAGTCGTTGTGCTCGACCAGGTTGCCCTCGATGGTGAAGCCGGTGTTGTTGTTGTCGGCCCACAGTCCCGGGCCGGTGTTGTGGTGCACCCAGTTGTCGGTGATCTCGGCGCCGGTCGTGGCCCAGAACTTGCCCCCGCCGGTGCACCCGCAGGTCGGGATGCGCTTCTCCCAGTCGGCGGTGTTGTTGTGGCTGATCTCGTTGTGGTGCAGCACCACGTCCTGCGGACCGGTCGGGGAGTAGGCGCTGAAGCCGTACTGGCCGTTCTCGGTCAGGCAGTTGTGTCGCACCACCGCGCCGTCGCCGAGGAAGACCCCGGCCCCGCCGTTGCGGCGCAAGGTGCTGTGCTCGACCAGCCACCCGGGGGCGCTGTCGTGGTTGACGACGCCCTGGTTGCGGTTGTCGAGCCGGCCGCCGAAGCCCTCGACGGTCAGGTGGCGCACCGTCACGTCGCTGGCCTGGCCGGTGAAGGCGTAGAGGTTGGTGCCGTCGCCGTCGAGCACCGCACCGGGCGCGCCGACGAAGGTGTCGCCGTCGTGCGGGCGCACCGAGTCGTACGCCGTCTCGCCGAGGCGGTGCCGACCGGGTGCGAGCCAGAAGGTCGTGCCGGGCGGCGACTCGCTGACCACCAGTGGCAGGTCGTCGGAGTCCCGGCCCACCACGGCGCCCTCCGGCCG
>NZ_JBDYKJ010000016.1:0-71759 GCF_040012395.1 Nocardioides sp. 31GB23
GCTGGGTGCCCCGCACACCCCGCAGCGGCCGCGTTTGGCGCGACGTGGGCGCACGTGAGCGACCAGGACACCCCCGACCGACCCGTCGGCATCGGCGTCCTGGTTGAACTCGACACCCTCGATCACCGCTGTCGCATCGACGCCCAACAAGGCGCGCCATAGGCTGGCGTCCCGCACGCCGTTCTCCTGCCCTTGGTTTCGGACTCTAGACAAGCCAGAAACCTAGACAGAGAACGGCGTGCGCCACATCAGGCCACGCTCAGCGACCCACGGAAGGGTCACAAGAGCCAGATATGGGCCGGGTCAGGGGTCGAGGGCGGTGAGAGCGGCGGCGGCGCGGTCGCGCTCGGCCTGGGCGTCCTCGAGGGCCGCCTGCGCCTCGTCACGCTCCTCCTCCGCCTCGCCCAGCTCCTCCTCGACCTCGTCGCTGGTCGACTCCAGCTCGGCGAGGCGCCGGCGCAGCTCGTCGATCTCCGACTGCACCTGCAGGCTGCGCGCCTCCAGCTCCTCCACCCGCTGCCCGGCCTCCTCGCGGGAGCCGCGGGCCACGACCAGCTCCTCGTCGGCGGCGTCGAGCTCGTCCTGGGCGGCGGCGCGGGCCTTCGCGGCCGCCTCCGGGTCCGGTACGACGCGCAGCTCGGGTCGCGGGGGCGCCTCGGGCGGGGCTGCGGCCGGGGCCTCGAAGCCGAGCGCCTGCGGCAGCGCGAGCGCCCCGGCGACGTCGACGTCGTCCATGCCGGTGGTCTCCAGCGGCGCCACCAGCAGCCCGCTGCGCACGGCCCGGGCGCACTCGGCGTCGACCATCGCGGCCGTGAGCGTGGCCTGCACCTGCTCGGCGACGGCCTCGGTGACCCGCAGGCCGTGCTCGCGGGCCAGGCCCCGCGCGGTCGTGGTGACCGCCGCGGTCAGCTGGCGGCGCTGCCGGGTCAGGGTGCGCAGCTCGTCGGCCGACATCGCCGCCTGCGCCTCGCGCAGCGCGGCGCCCACAGAGAGCACCTGCTCGACCTGCTCGGTCTCGTGGCGCACCAGCAGGTCGACGACCCACGCGGCGGTGGTCGGCTTGCGCAGGGCCTTGAGGTCGCGGGCCAGGTCGGTGCCGCGGTGCTGCTTGACCAGGGCGTCGCGGGCGGCGGTGAACTCGCCCAGCGGCAGCGAGTAGAGCCGCTCGGCGAGGTCGAGCAGCCCGGCACCGTCGCCCGGCTCGTCCCCGGTCTCCTCACTCATCGTCGTCGAGGCCGCGCTCGATCGCCCACCGGGTGAGCTCGACGCGGTTGTGCATCTGCAGCTTGCGCAGCGTGTTCTGCACGTGGTTCTGCACCGTGCGGTGCGAGAGCACCAGCCGCTCGGCGATCTGCTTGTAGGACCAGCCCTTCGCGACCATCCGCAGCACCTCGGTCTCGCGCTCGGTCAGCTCGGGGTGCCCGTCGGCGGGGTCGTCGGCAGGGGTGTCGGAGAGCCGGCGGTACTCCCCCAGCACGAGCCCGGCCAGGCCCGGGGTGAAGACGGGGTCGCCGGCGGCGACGGCAGCGACCGCCGCCAGCAGCTCGGCCCGCGAGGCCGACTTGACCAGGTAGCCGGTGGCGCCGGCCTTGACCGCGGCCAGCACGTCGGCCTGCTCGCCCGACGCGGAGAGGATCAGCACCCGTGCCGAGGGGTCGACGCGCAGCACCTCGGCGGCGACCTCGACGCCCGAGGGTCCCGGGATCTGCAGGTCGAGGACGACCACCTGGGGCCGGGCGGCCGGGAACCGCGCCAGCGCCTCGTCGCCGGTGGCCGCCACCGCGACCACCTGGTGGCCGGCGGCGGCCAGGTCGCGCTCGACCGCGTCGCGCCACATCGGGTGGTCGTCGACCACCATCACGCGCAGGGCCGCGGCGGACCCGGTGGACCCGGTGGATTCTGAGTCGAGCGGTGTGACCTCGGTCATGGCGCCGACCCTATGCCGGTCCGGGGGTCGATCCCTGGCCCGACCCCGCACCGGACCCCGAGGCCGGCGCGCCGAGCCGCAGGTAGCGCCCCCGGCGGTGGCCCAGCGCCCCGCCGGGGCCGTCGTCGTCGCCGACCGCCACGTGCGCCAGCCGGCAGGTGACCTCGAGCGACCAGCCGACCTCGCGCCGGCCGACCAGCTCGACCCCGGCCCAGGTGGGCGCCGAGAGCAGCCGCGGCCCCCACCCGGTCTGCTCGAAGTCGGCCAGCCGCCACGGTCCGCCGGGGGCGGGGGCGGTGCCGGCGAACGCGTCGGCCAGGTAGCGGTGCTCCCAGGCCAGCAGCGAGACGACCGCGCGGCCGGTGTCGAGCAGCGTTCCGGTCAGGTCGGCGTCGGGGTCGAGCAGCGCGAGCAGGCCGGGCTCCTCGCCGTGGGCCAGCATCAACGAGGTGACGGTCAGCCCGTCGCGCAGCGCGCCCTCGCCGGCGGCCCACAGGCTGACGGCGCCGCCGAGCCGGCCGCGGAGGCGGCGTACGGGGTCGGGATCGGGGTCGGCGAAGGGGTGCGAGTCGTGGATGGTCACCGCGGCACCACCAGCTCCCACTCGGTGCCGAGGCCACCGGTGCTCAGGGTAGCGGTGCCGCCCAGGTCGTCGAGACGGCCGCGCACCGAGCCGCTGACGCCGAGCCGGCCCTCGGCGACCGCCTCGTCGAGTCGACCCTCGGGGATGCCGGGTCCCTCGTCGCGCACCGACACCTCGACCCGGTCGGGCAGCGCCTCGAGCAGCACCCACGAGCGCGGGGGCGCGCCGTCGGCGGCGGCCGGCACGTGCCGGGCCACGTTGTCGAGGCACGCACCCACCGCGGCCACGAGCTCGACGACCGCGTGCGCGTCGAGGGGCACCGGCTCGGCCGGCACCGCCACCTCGACACCGGGTCGACGTCCCAGCGCGACCAGCTCGGAGGCCAGGTCGAGCACCCGCAGTCCGCCGGCACTCCCCGCGCTGGCGGGGCCTGCGGTCCCGGCCACCCCGGCCGCGTCCTGGCTGCGGATCAGCCCGCGCAGCACGTCCTCCTGCTCACCGGCCAGCCGCGCCAGCTCCTCGCCCTGGCCGCCCAGCTCGTGGCCACGGCGCTGGACCAGCGCCAGCACCTGCAGCACCCCGTCGTGCACCGCCCGGGCCAGCCGGGTGCGCTCGGCCGCGGTGGCGGCGGCCCGCTCGGCGCGGTCGCGCTCAACGGCCATCTGCTGCAGCGACCCGGCCATGTAGCCGACCACGGGGCCCCCGATGAGCAGCAGGAAGACGTTGCCGTAGACGGCCTGGCTGACGTCCTGGCGCACCGCCAGGTCGGTGCCGGCCAGCACCAGCGCCGCCACGAGCCCACCCTGCCAGCGCAGGTGCACCGCCCAGGCCAGCAGCGCGGTCATCACCCAGAAGCCGGGCACCGAGGCGTTGAAGTCGGGCCCCTTGACCAGCGGGCTGCTCACCAGCGCCACGACCGCGATGGCGAGGTCGGTGCCCAGCAGTGCCCAGCCGCGCCGGGCGTGGTCGGCGTAGAAGTGCCCGGCCAGCACGGTCCAGACCGCGAGCGAGGCGACCACACCGAGGCCCAGCACGGGGCGGTCGAAGTTGTCGTAGCGGTAGACGTTGAGCGCCACCGTGTTGGCCAGCACCACCCAGCGCAGCCAGGCCAGGGCCTGGAAGAGCCGGTCCTCGACGGCCACGGCCGCCGGGTGGTCGGGATCGGCCGCGCCGGGCCGGGTGCGGCCGGGCAGTGCCGCACGGAGCCGGGTCAGGACGCCTTCTTCTGCTCGCCCGCCGACTGCGCCGCGGCGGCGGCGTCGGCCTTCTTCGACTCCTCCTTGGCGCGGGCGGCGTACATGTCGACGTACTCCTGGCCCGAGAGGCGCATGATCTCGTACATGATCTCGTCGGTGATCGAGCGCAGGATGTAGCGGTCGTTCTCGAGGCCCTCGTAGCGCGAGAAGTCCAGGGGCTTGCCGAAGCGCACCACGGGCCGGGTGACGGTGCCGAACTTCTTGCCCGGCGGGGCCACCACGTCGGTGCCGACGACGGCCACCGGGACCACCGGGACGCCGCTCTCGAGCGCCAGGCGCGCCACCCCGGTCTTGCCGCGGTAGAGCTTGCCGTCGTGGGAGCGGGTGCCCTCGGGGTAGATGCCGAAGAGGCCGCCCTCGCCCAGCACCCGCTTGGCCGAGAGCAGCGCACCGGCCGCCGCGTCGGCGCCGGAGCGGTCGATGGGCACCTGGCCCGAGCCGGAGAAGAACGTCTTCTGCAGCCAGCCCTTGAGACCGGTGCCGGTGAAGTACTCGGCCTTGGCCACGAAGGTGACCCGGCGCGAGAGCGTGAGCGGCATGAACAGCCAGTCGGCGTACGAGAGGTGGTTGCTGGCCAGGATGGCCGGACCGTTCTCGGGCACGTGCTCGGCGCCCTCGACCTGGGGCCGGAAGACCACGCGCAGCAGCGGCCCGATGGCCACCCACTTGAGGAACCAGTAGAACACCGAGACGACCCTCCCCGACCACGTACGACGACTGCCGCTGGGGACTCCTGCGGCGCGCACCAGCCTAGGGCATGATCTCGCGCATGACTCCTGCGTCGGCCCCGCCCGTGCACCCGCTGGCCGCCCCCCTCGCCACCGACCCCGACCCGTCGCTGACCGGCGACCGGCGCGTCGGGGTGCTGGTCTGCCACGGCTTCACCGGGCAGCCCGCCTCGGTGAAGCCGTGGGCGCAGGCGCTGGCCGGGCGCGGGTACGCCGTCGAGGTGCCGCGCCTGCCCGGGCACGGCACGACCTGGCAGGACCTCAACGGCTACCGCTGGGAGGACTGGTACGCCGAGGTCCGCGCGGCGCACCGCAGGCTGCTGGAGCGCTGCGACGTCGTGGTGCTGGCCGGGCTGTCGATGGGCGGGGCGCTGGTGCTGCGACTGGCCGCCGACGTGGAGTCCTCCGACCAGGTCGCGGGGGTCGTGGTGGTCAACCCGGCCGTGGCCACCAAGCGCCTCGACGTCAAGCTGCTGCCGGTGCTCAAGCACCTCGTGCCGTCGTTCCGGGGCATCACCGACGACATCAGGAAGCCCGGCGTCACCGAGCACGGCTACCCGCGCGCGCCCCTGAAGGCGGTGCACTCGATGATGCGGGCCTGGCCGGTGCTGGTGGCCGACCTGCCGCGGGTCACCGCGCCCGTGCTCTACGCCCGCTCGGCGGTCGACCACGTGGTCGACGAGTCGTCGGAGCCGCTGATCACCTCGCGGGTCTCCTCACGTGACGTGACGGTGCTGCGGCTGCCCGACAGCTACCACGTGGCCACCCTCGACAACGACCTGCCGCTGCTCGTCGAGGAGACCGCTGCCTTCGTCGCCCGGGTGACCTCGGGCTGAGGCCCACCGCCTACGCTCGAAGGGTGCATCGCGAGGAGGACGACGAGGCCTGGCGCGCGATCGTGGAGAACTTCGGCGAGCGCGCCGAGCTCGACGACCCGGAGGCTGCCTCGGAGACGAGGACCGAGCCCGACCCCGAGCCCGGTCCCGCCGCGGGACCCGACCCGGACCCGGCCCCGGAGCCTGCCCCGGAGCCTGCCCCGGCTCCCCCGCCGGCACCCGCACCCCCGGTCGACGACGAGGACCGCTTCGTGCCCCCCGAGCCGGGCCCGCTGCCGGTGCCCGCCCCCGACCGCGGCATCGCCTGGATCGGGGTCTTCGGGGCCCCGGTGGTGCTGCTGGTCTCACTGCTGGCCGGCATCGACCTGCCGCGCTGGGTCGGGTGGCTGATGGTCGCCTGGTTCGTCGGCGGCTTCGTCTACCTGGTCCACCAGATGCCCCGCGAGCCCCGCGACCCCTGGGACGACGGCTCCCGGGTCTGACCCGGGCCTCCAAGCCCGACCGACAGACCTGGCCGGGCCGGCTCAGCCGCGCGGACGCGCGTGCCGGCCCAGGCCCTCACGCACCAGGTCGGCGGCGCCGACCACCCCGGCCTCGGGGCCGTAGCGCGCCCGCAGCAGCGGCGGCACGACCCGGTGCTGCGCGCCGACCAGCGAGCGGCCCAGCTCCTCGCGCGCCGGCTCGAGCAGCAGGTCGCCCGCGGCCGACACCCCGCCGCCGACGACCACGACGCTGGGGTCGAGCCCTGCGACCAGGTTGGCCACCCCGAGGCCCAGCCACTCCCCGACCTCGGCGTACGCCGCCAGCGCCGCGGGGTCGCCGGCGCGTGCGGCGTCGGTGACCATCGGGCCGGTCAGGGCGGCCGGGTCGCCGCCGCAGGCCGCGGCCAGCGCACCGTCGGGGCCGAGCCCCGCGCGGGCGGCGCGCACCAGGGCGTTGCCGCTGCAGTACTGCTCCCAGCAGCCGCGCCCGCCGCACTCGCAGTCGCGGCCCCCGGGCACGACGCGGGTGTGGCCGAACTCGCCGGCCATGCCGTTGCGGCCGCGGTGCAGCACCCCGCCGACCACGACCGCGCCCCCGATGCCGGTGCCCAGCGTCAGCACCAGCGCGTCGGCGGCCCCCATCGCCGACCCGTGCGCCGACTCGGCCCGGGCCACGCAGTTGGCGTCGTTGTCGAGGAAGACCGGCACGCCCCACCGGTCGGTGAGCCGGGCCCGCACCTGGTGGCCGCGCCAGGGCAGGTGCGGGGCGAAGGCCACCCGCTCGCCTGCGGCGTCGACGAAGCCGGCGGCGGCCAGGCCGACGCCGGCCACCCGCCGGCCGTCGGCGACCTCGTGCACCGCCTCGCTGAGCGCGTCCTCGAGCAGCGCGACGTCGACGCGCCGGCCGGGGGTGGCCCGGTGGGCGACCCGCGAGACGCTGCCGTCGATGGCCACCTCGGCGGCCATCACCTTGGTGCCGCCGACGTCGACGCCGATCACGACCGGGCGCAGGGCCCCCGAGCCCGCCTGCAGGAGCGACACGGCGGGCTCAGACGCGGGCGAGGTCGGCGGCGCCGATGAGACCGGCCCGGTTGCCCAGGCGGGCCTTGCGGATCTCGAGGCTGGGCCGGTGGCCGCGACCGGTGAGCTGGGCGGCGAAGGCGGCCCGGATCGGGTTGAGCAGCAGGTCGCCGGCCTCGCTGACTCCCCCGCCGATCACCACGGCGGCCGGGTCGAGCACGGCGGTGAGGGAGGCGATCCCCTCGCCGAGCCACCGCCCGAGGTCGGCGAGCTGCTCGACGGCGAAGGGGTCGCCGGCGCGGGCGGCCTCGGTGATGAGGGGGCCGGTGATGGCCTCGGGGTCGCCGCCGGCGAGGTCGAGGACCTCACGGGCCAGGAGCGATCCGCCGGCAGCGGCCGCGCGGGCCTCGCGCACCAGCGCCGAGCCCGAGCCGTACTGCTCGAAGCAGCCGCGGTTGCCGCAGCCGCACAGGATGCCGTTGGGCACGACGCGCATGTGGCCGATCTCGGCGCCGACGCCGAAGGCGCCCCGGTGCAGGGCGCCGTCGAGCACGATGCCGCCGCCCACGCCCGTGCCGACGGTGACCAGCAGCAGGTCCTCGACGTCGTGGCCGGCGCCGAAGCGGAACTCGCCCCAGGCCGCGGCGTTGGCGTCGTTCTCGATGACCACCGGCAGGTCGAGGCGGCGCTCGAGGTCGGCGCGCATCGCCACGTCGCGCCAGGCGATGTTGGGCGCGAACATGACCACCGAGCGCGAGCGGTCGACGTACCCGGCCGCCCCTACACCCACGGCGCGCACGTCGTGGCGCGAGCGCAGCTCGCGCACCAGGCCGGCGACGGCCTCCTCGATCGCCTCCTCGGAGCTGGCGGGCGAGACCACCCTCAGCTCCTCGAGGATGGTGCCCTCCTCGTCGACGACACCGCCGGCGATCTTGGTGCCGCCGATGTCGATGCCACAGGTCAGGCTCATGGGAGGTCTCCGGGGTCGGTGCGGGGCTCGGTCTCGTCGTCCGGCTCGTCGTCGAGGTCGATCGTCTCGACGTCGCGCGAGCGGCCCGACGGCGGGGTGGTCGCCAGCAGCGCCGCGGCCGCCTGCACCAGCGACGAGGCGGCCGCGCCGAGGTGCGCGCGGACCTCGGGGCTGACCTGTCGCACGGCGTGCACGCCCCGGCACACCGGGCACCAGCGGCACTCGGGCGCGCCGGTGGCGAGGTTGTCGTCGAGGGCGCCGGCGAGGTGCTCCTGCACCCGGGCGGCTGCCTCGGCGGCGTGCCCGGCCAGACCCGCGAGGTGGGAGCCGAGATCGTGCAGGTCGCCCTGCGCGGCCTTCGCCCCGGCCGCGCCCAGGTCGCCCAAGTCACCCAGGTCACCCAGGTCGCCGAGGTCGCCGGCCTGGTCCTGGGCCCAGTCGGTGAGGGCGCCGAAGAGCTTGGCGGCCTCCTCGGCGAGGGAACCGACGTCCTCGCCGCTCCGGTCGCCGGAGCGGTCCGCGCCGCCGGAGGGCTTCTCGTCGCTCACCGCGCCGCCTCCCGTCGTACGCCGCTCGCGGCGGCCGGCTCCTCGTGCTCGACGAAGCGGACCCGCAGGCCGCCGGCCTCGACCCGTGCGCCGGCCACCCGCAGGCGGGCCAGTCCGGCCGGCAGGGTCAGCAGCCGGCGGTAGGACCCGACCGTGACCACCAGCTCGTCGCCGTTGCGGGCCAGGTCGACCTCGGCGCGGGTGACGAGCGGCAGCGCGAGGCGCAGCAGCGCGCCGCCCTCGCTGCGCTCGATGCTGAAGGGCCCCGGCCCCGCCGGCACCGCCAGCGGGTCGGCGCCGGCGTAGACCTGCTCGGCGAGCCCGCGCAGCGCCTCGACGCCGACGGGCTCCTCGGCGCGGTACTCCGAGCGCCACACCGGCAGCCCGGCGAAGGACTGCTCGACCTGCTCGAGCACCGCGGCCTGCGAGGCCACCCAGCCGGCGCGCCAGTCGTCGCCGCCGGCCTCGGGGAAGACGCGGTTGGCCACGACGCCGTCGACGCGGTAGCCGAAGAGGGAGAGGTGGGTCCAGCTGCGGCGGGCCTCGGCGAGCACGACGTTCTCGGGGGTGAGCACGACCCACACGCTGGCGTCGGGGCCCGAGAGCAGGGTGCGGACCTCGTCGAGCTCGGCGTGCAGCCGCTCGATCGCGTCGAAGACGTGGTCACCGGGCATCGGCACCCCCACGCTGCGGGTCAGCACCGGCTTGAGGGCCTTGATGATGCGCCGCTCGGCGGGGAAGACGCGCTGCATGTACCAGCCCAGCGCCTCGGGCAGGGCCAGCAGGCGCAGCGTCTCGGCGGTGGGGGCGCAGTCGACGACCACGACGTCCCAGCGTCCCGACAGCGCCTGCTGGCGCAGCTCGAGCAGCGCCAGCACCTCCTCGGCGCCCGGCAGCACGGTCAGCTCCTCGGCCGCGACCGGATCGACGCCGGCCGCGTCGAGGACCGAGAGCAGGTAGTGCTGCACCTCGGCCCACGACTGCTGCAGCTTGCGCTGCGCGTCGACCTGCTGGACGTGCAGGCGCGGCGCCACCTCTCTGGGCTCGGGCCCGGCGCTCACGCCGAAGGCGTCGGCCAGGGAGTGCGCGGCGTCGGTCGACAGCACCAGGGTGCGGTGCCCGGCGGCCGCGGCGAGCGCCGCGGTGCCCGCGGCGACGGTCGACTTGCCGACCCCGCCCTTGCCGGTGAACAGCAGGATGCGCACGCAGCGGCCCCGCTCAGCCGAGCGACTCGACGCGCTTCTTCAAGCCCTTCAGCGCCGTGTCGATGAGGATCTTCTCGCCCTTGCGCTTGAGCATGCCGATCAGCGGGATCGAGACGTCGAGGGCGAGGCGGTAGGTCACCTCGGTGGCGCCGTCGCGCTCGCGCAGCACGTAGGCGCCGTCGAGCATGCGCAGCATCTTGCCCTCGACGAGGCTCCAGGTGACCTGGCGGTCGCCGTCCCACTCGTAGGCCAGCGTGTACTCGTCCTTGATCGGGGAGACGTCGAGGGAGAAGAACACCTCGCGCGCCCGGCCCGCCTCGGGACCCTCGTCGATGGTGGAGCGCACCTCGGCGGTCTTCACGCCCTTGGCCCAGGCGGGGTACGCCGGGAAGTCGGCGATCACGTCCATGACCTGCGCGGCTGTGGCGTCGATCACGATCGACGAGGTGGTCTGCTCGGCCATCTGGCTGCCCCCTGTCCCTCCCGGTGGTGACCCGGGTCTCTCCCCCGAGTGCGCGGCGACTGTACCGGATGGGCCGGGGCCGCCCGGCGGCGGTAACGTGCCGTGCGCGTCCCGCCCCGGGCCGCGGCGGGCATGACCGCGAGCCCGACCGGGCCGGATTCGTGAGCAAGAAGGAGACAGACGTGCGTGAGTTCTCCACGCCCCTGACCATCGAGGTCCCAGCGACGGGCAACCTGACCGACGACGTCGTCGCCAACGCCGAGCAGGCACCCGACGCGGTCGTCTTCAGCCGCCCGGGCCACGACGGGGACGCCTGGCAGGACGTGACGGCCGCGGAGTTCCTCGCCGAGGTGCGCGGGGTGGCCAAGGGCCTGGTCGCGGCCGGTGTCGAGGTGGGCGACCGGGTCGCCCTGATCTCCAAGACCCGCTACGAGTGGACGCTGCTCGACTACGCGATCTGGTTCGCCGGCGCGGTCACGGTGCCGGTCTACGAGACCTCCTCGCAGGAGCAGGTCGGGTGGATCCTCAGCGACTCGGGGGCCCGTGCCGTCGTGGCCGAGAGCGCCGAGCACGTCGCCCGGGTGAGCGCCGTGCGCTCCGGGCTCAGCGAGCTCAACCACCTGTGGTCCTTCGCCGACAACGCGGTCGAGGTGCTGACCAGCCTGGGTGCCGACATCGACGACGCCGAGCTGGAGAAGCGGCGTACGAGCGCCACCCCGCTCGACCTGGCCACGCTCATCTACACCTCCGGCACCACCGGGCGCCCCAAGGGCTGCATGCTCACCCACGCCAACTTCATGTTCGAGCTGGGTGTGGCCACCGACGAGCTCGACGCGCTCTTCGAGTCCGAGGGCGCCGCCACCCTGCTCTTCCTGCCGCTGGCCCACGTCTTCGCACGGATCATCCAGGTCGGCGCGGTCAAGAAGCGGGTCCGCCTCGGGCACAGCTCCGACATCAAGAACCTGCTCGCCGACCTCCAGGTCTTCCGGCCCACCTTCATCCTGGCGGTGCCGCGGGTCTTCGAGAAGGTCTTCAACACCGCCTCGCAGAAGGCGGCCGCCGAGGGACGCGGCGCGATCTTCGACAAGGCCGCTGAGACCGCGATCGCCTGGTCGCGCGGCCAGGACAAGGGCCGCGTCCCGCTGCGGGTGCGGGCCGCGCACGCGGTCTTCTCGCGCCTGGTCTACGCCAAGCTGCGCGACGCGCTGGGCGGCAGGTGCGAGTTCGCCGTCTCGGGCGGGGCTCCCCTGGGCGAGCGCCTGGGCCACTTCTACCGCGGCATCGGCCTGAGCGTGCTCGAGGGCTACGGGCTGACCGAGACCACTGCCGCGCTGTGCGTGAACACCCCCGAGGCGACGCGCATCGGCACCGTCGGGCGCCCGATGCCCGGCACCGCGGTGCGGGTGGCCGACGACGGCGAGCTGCTCTTCCGCGGCGGCCAGGTCTTCGCCGGCTACTGGGACAACGAGCAGGCCACCGCCGAGACCCTCGAGGCCGACGGCTGGTTCCACAGCGGCGACGTGGGCGAGGTCGACGACGAGGGCTTCGTGCGCATCACCGGTCGCAAGAAGGAGATCCTGGTGACCGCCGGGGGCAAGAACGTCGCCCCGGCGGTGCTCGAGGACCGCCTGCGCGCGCACCCACTGGTCGACCAGTGCGTCGTCGTCGGTGACGGCCAGCCCTACATCGCGGCGCTGGTCACCCTCGACCGCGACGTGCTGCCGGGGTGGGCCGAGGCGCACGGCAAGCCGGCCGACGCCGCCGAGCTCGTCGACGACGCCGAGCTGCGCGCCGAGATCGAGAAGGCCGTCGACGACGCCAACAAGGCGGTCTCGAAGGCCGAGTCGATCCGCAGGTTCGTGCTGCTGGCCGACGAGTGGACCGAGGAGGGCGGCCAGCTCACCCCCAGCCTCAAGCTCAAGCGCTCGGTGGTGATGCGCGAGCAGCGAACCCGCGTCGCGGAGCTGTACGCGGCTCCCCCGGCCTGATCGGGCGACCGGCGCGGCGTGGCGCAGGTCACACCCTTTAACTGAGCGGTCCGGGCAAACCGGCCACACGACCCCGGAGTCCTCCCTAGCATTCCTCAGGGAGGCGGGCGCACCTGTGCGCCCGGGTCGACGGGCGGAGCAGGGGGACCCCGCGCCAGTGCGACCGCCGACGGGAGGAAGTGCACCGATGGATCGTCGACGAGTGCTGCTCATCGCCGCTGCGGTCGTCGCAGCCCTGGGCACCGTGCTGGTGCTGGTCTACGTGCAGGGCGCCGACAACCGTGCCCGCGACGCCTACGAGACCACCGAGGTGCTGGTCGCGACCCAGCAGATCGAGCGCGGCGAGACGGTGGCGGCCGCCGCCGCCGGCGGCAAGCTGGCCCTCGAGCCGGTGGCCCGCGGGCAGATCCTCCCGGGCGCCCTGACCACCACCGAGGGCGTCGAGCAGGACGTGGCGATGATCGACATCTACCCCGGCGAGCAGGTGGTGCCCCAGAAGCTGGGTGCCAGTGCCGTCGAGGAGACGCGCCTGCAGATCCCCGACAAGGGCGACATGGCGATGTCGATCAACCTCACCGATCCCGCCAGGGTCGCCGGCTTCGTCAACCCCGGCTCCGAGGTCGCGATCTTCGTCAACGGCACCGACGCCACCACCGCCCAGCCCTACAGCCGGGTGCTGCTGACCCGCGTCACCGTGATCGCGGTGGGCTCGACCACCCCCATCACCACCACGACCACGACGGCCGAGGGCCAGGGCGGCGAGCAGGTCGCCGAGACGCTGCCCCGCACCCTGATCACGCTCTCGGTCAGCCAGCCGCAGGTGCAGAAGGTGCTG
This sequence comes from Nocardioides sp. 31GB23, assembly GCF_040012395.1. Lineage (NCBI taxonomy): Bacteria > Bacillati > Actinomycetota > Actinomycetes > Propionibacteriales > Nocardioidaceae > Nocardioides > Nocardioides sp. 31GB23. The sequence goes on from NZ_JBDYKJ010000016.1 coordinate 12,842, forward strand.
CTGGGCCAGAGCCAGGGCGAGCTGTCGTTCGCGCTGCTCACCGAGGACTCGAAGGTGCGGCTGAGCCCGGCCACCACCCCGCAGAACCTCTTCCCGGGCTGACCCGCCCCCGGTTCCTCCACCGGACCCACCCACCCAGCAGCACCGAAGGAGGCAGCACCGATGCCCGTCGTCACCGACCCGGAGGCCGCAGTGGTCACCACCCTGCTCGGCGCGCTGCCGCCCGGCGGCCAGGGCGTCGACTCCGTCGAGCGGATGCGTGCCTGGCTCGACCTGCACCCCGACGAGTACGTCGTCGTGCTCGGGCCGCACCTCGACCTCGACGACGCCCTGAAGGTCTGCGAGGACCTGCGCACCACCCGGCCCACCGTCAGCGTCGTGCTGGTGCGCGCCGCGCTCGACACCGACGTGCTGACGCGAGCGATGCAGGCCGGCGCCCGCGACGTCGTGCCCGACGGCGACACCTCCGGCGTGGCCGCGGCCGTCGCGCGCGCCCACGAGCTGCACCTGGCCCTACGCGGGCCCACCGGGGCCCACCAGCTGGGGCGGGTGGTCACCGTCTTCTCACCCAAGGGCGGGGTCGGCAAGACCACCATGGCGGTCAACCTGGCGCTGGCGCTGGCCGACGGCGGGGCGCGCAGGGTCTGCCTGGTCGACCTCGACCTGGCCTTCGGCGACGTCGCGATCACCATGCAGCTCTTCCCCACCCACTCCATCGAGCACGCCATCGGCTCCGAGCACGACCTCGACGTCGAGCAGCTCGACGCCCTGCTCACCCGCCACGACAAGTCGCTGATGGTGCTCGCCGCACCCGCCCACCCCGACGCGCGCGAGCGGGTCACCCCGGCACTGGTCACCCGGGTGCTGCGCACCCTGCGCGAGTCCTTCGACCACGTGGTCGTCGACACCGCGCCCGCCTTCGACGAGCAGGTGCTGACCGCCCTCGACGAGACCGACGAGTGCGTCATCGTGGCCACCCTCGACGTGCCGACGCTCAAGAACGTCAAGGTGGCCCTCGAGACCCTCGACATGCTCGACATCGCCCGCGGGCACCGGCACCTGCTGCTCAACCGCGCCGACGACGCGGTGGGCATCGGCCCCGAGAAGGTCGAGGCCATCCTGGGCATGCCGATCGCCACCCAGGTCGGCTCCTCGATCGACATCGCGGCCTCGACGAACTCCGGCACGCCGCTCGTCGTGGACTCCCCCGACCACGCCGGCAGCACCGCCCTGCGCCGCTTCGCGGCCACCCTGTCGGGCGAGAGCGGGTCGGCGGCGCCGGGCCCGGACGCCGACGACGGGGCCGGCAGCCAGGAGCGCCCCGAGGGCACCTCGGGCCGGGGCCGGGCCCGCTTCCGGATGAGGAGACCAGGATGAGCCTCTCCGACCGGCTGGCCGCCGCCCGCCGCGCCGGGGTCGACGTGGACGCCGATCCCGAGGACCCGACCACGCTGGTGCCGGGCGGACCGGTCGAGGCCGCTCGCCCCGCCGGCGCCGACGTCGTACCGGCGTCGGCGCCCGCGGCCGCTCCCCGGCGCTCGCTGGGCGGGCGCGAGGACGACCGGATCGAGCACCTCAAGGCCAGCGTGCACGCCGAGCTCGTCAAGCAGCTCGGCCCGCAGCTCTACGACGCCGACATGGACACCGACGAGCTCGACCAGCGGGTCCGCTCCGTGCTCGCCGACGTGCTGGGCAAGCAGGACCGGCCGCTGTCGAGCAGCGACCGGCAGCGGGTCTCGCAGGAGATCAGCGACGACATCCTCGGCTACGGGCCGATCGAGCCCTACCTGCGCGACCCCGACGTCTCCGAGGTGATGGTCAACGGCCACGACTCGATCTGGCTGGAGAAGAGCGGGCGGCTGGTGCCGGCGAGCGCCAAGTTCGCCGACGAGGCCCACCTGCGCCGCACCATCGACAAGATCGTCTCCCGCATCGGTCGCCGCGTCGACGAGTCCTCGCCGATGGTCGACGCCCGGCTGCCCGACGGCAGCCGCGTCAACGCGGTGGTGCCACCGCTGGCCGTCGACGGCTCGGCCCTGACCATCCGCAAGTTCGCGGCCGACCCGCTGACCGTGGCAGACCTGGTCCGCTTCGGCTCGCTCTCCGACCAGACCGCCGGCTTCCTCGACGCGTGCGTGCGCGGGCGGCTCAACGTGATCGTCTCGGGCTCCACCGGCGCCGGCAAGACCACCACCCTCAACGTGCTGAGCTCGTTCATCCCCGGCGACGAGCGGATCGTGACGATCGAGGACGCCGCCGAGCTGCAGCTCAAGCAGGACCACGTGGTGCGCCTGGAGTCGCGCCCGGCCAACATCGAGGGCAAGGGCACGGTCTCGATCCGCGACCTGGTCAGGAACAGCCTGCGGATGCGCCCCGACCGCATCATCGTCGGCGAGGTCCGCGACGCCTCGGCGCTCGACATGCTGCAGGCGATGAACACCGGCCACGACGGCTCCATCTGCACCCTGCACTCCAACGGCCCCCGCGACACGCTCGCGCGGATGGAGACGATGGTGCTGATGGCCGGCATGGACCTGCCGGTGCGCGCGATCCGCGAGCAGGTGGCCTCCGCGGTCGACCTGATCGTGCACCAGACCCGCTTCAAGGACGGCACCCGCCGCATCACCCACATCACCGAGGTGGAGCGGATGGAGGGCGACGTCATCACGCTGCAAGACATCTTCGTCTTCGACAGCTCGCTGGGCTTCGACCGCGACGGCCGCTCGCTGGGCCGGCTGCGCGCCACCGGGCTGCGTCCGAAGTTCCTGGAGAAGATGGCCTACGCCAACGTCACCGTCGACCCGCTGATCTTCGCCACGGACCGGATCTGATGCGCTCCTGGCGCCCGCTCCTCCTGCTGCCGCTGCTGGGCCTGGTGGTCTCGGTGCTGCTGGGGCCCGCGCTGCTGGGCACCGGCCAGGCGTCCGCGAGGGGCGCCGCCGGTGAGGATGCGAGCATCTCGTACGCCGAGCCGACCGCCGACGGCGTCTCCCTGCTGGTCTCGGTGCCCGCCGACGCCGACGTCGACCCGGCCTCGGTGACCGTGCAGGTCGGCGGAGCGAGCGTCGGCGCGCAGGCGGAGCCGGCCGGCTCCTCGGGCTCGGTCCGGCGCAGCGCGGTGCTCGCCATCGACACCAGCAACTCGATGTCGGGCGAGCGGTTCGAGGCGGCGCAGCAGGCCGCTCGAGACTTCCTCGTCCTGGTGCCCGACGACGTGCTGGTCGGCGTGATCACCTTCGCCGGCGACGTGGCCACCCCGCAGGCGCTCACCGCCGACCGCGACGCCGCCCGTGCCGTCGTCGACGCGTTGACGCTGAGCCGCGGCACGGCCCTCCACGACGCCGTCCTGGCCGCGGTCGACCTGGCCGGCAGCGAGGGCCAGCGCACCGTGCTGGTGCTCTCCGACGGCGCCGACACCACCTCGACCCCCCTGGCCGATGCCACCGCAGCGGTGGCCGCCTCCGGCATCGGCCTCGACGTCATCTCGCTGCAGGGCGCCAAGCCGACCCTGCGCGAGCTCGCCGAGGCCGGCGAGGGTCGCGTCGTGCCGGCGACGAGCCAGGCGCTGGCGACCGCCTTCGCCGCGGAGGCCGACGCCCTCGACCGACAGCTGCTGGTCACCGCCGCCGTGCCCGGTGACCTGGGCGCCACCGAGCAGACCGTGCGGGTCACCCTCGACTCGCCCACCGGACCCGTCGTCGCCGAGGCGTTCGTGCCGGTCGCCGAGTCGGTCGCCGGCGGCACCGGCGTCGACGACCTCGTGCGCAGCGACAACGGGTGGAGCGCGCCCGGCTGGACGATGTGGGCGGGCGTGCTCGCCCTCGGGGCCGGGCTCGTGGCGCTTGCCGTGCTGCTGGTGCCCCGGCGCCAGGTGGCCGCCGGCCCGGCCGAGCGCGTCGAGCAGTACGCCGCCGCCACCGGTCGCCCCGGCTCCTCGGCCGCCGCGCCGGCCCGGGTCGACCCCGAGCAGGCGCTGGCCCAGGCCAAGGAGGCGGCCGGGCAGGTGCTGCGCCGCAGCCGCGGCCTCGAGGTCCGCATCGCCGCCCGGCTCGAGAGCGCCGGCAGCCAGCTGAAGGCCCCCGAGTGGCTGCTGGTCCACGTCGGCATCGTCGTCGGCGCCGGTCTCCTGGGCCTGTTGCTCGGCGGCGGCAGCCTGGGAGTCGCGCTGCTCCTGGTCGTGCTCGGCCTGCTCGGGCCCTGGCTCTACCTGGGCCTGAGGAGCTCGCGTCGCCGCAAGAAGTTCAACGAGCTGCTGCCCGAGACCCTCGGGCTGATCTCGGGGTCGCTGTCGGCCGGCCTGTCGCTGAGCCAGTCGGTCGACACGGTGGTCCGCGAGGGCCAGGAGCCGATCGCCGGCGAGTTCCGCCGCGTGCTCGCCGAGACCCGCCTCGGCGTCACCCTCGAGGAGGCCCTCGAAGGGGTCGCCGTGCGCTTCGACAGCAAGGACTTCGAGTGGGTGGTGATGGCGATCCGCATCCAGCGCCAGGTCGGCGGCAACCTCGCCGAGCTGCTCGACACCGTCGCCGGGACCATGCGCGAGCGGGCCTACATCCGCCGGCAGGTCTCCGCGCTCGCGGCCGAGGGCAAGCTGTCGGCGTACGTGCTGGGCGGCCTGCCGCCGCTGTTCCTGGCGTACCTCTTCCTCACCCAGCGCGACTACGTGATGGTGCTCTTCACCGACCCCCGGGGGCTGGTCATGCTCGTCGGGGCGGGGCTGTGGCTGGCCCTCGGCGCGTTCTGGATGAGCAAGCTGATCAAGGTGGAGGTCTGAGATGGTGGTGCTGCTGCTCCTCGGCGTCGTGATGATCGCCGCCGCCCTGGTGCTGCTGGCCGCCGCGACCACCAGCGACGCCGAGGCCAGCGGGGTCGGCAGGTCGCTGGCGGTGCTGCAGGCGATGACCGACGCGCCCGAGGAGCTGACCGCCGAGGTCGACCGGCCGTTCTCCGAGCGGGTCCTCGAGCCCCTGCAGGCCCGGACCCTGGGGGTCGGTCGCCGGCTCTCCGGCGCCGACTCCGCCGACCGGGTGCGCCGCAAGCTCGACCTCGCGGGCAACCCCCGCGGCTGGGACGTCGACCGGGTGGTCTCCGGCAAGGTGATCGGCGCGGTCGCCGGCCTGATCGTGGGCGTCGTGCTGGGGCTGGTGCTGGGGCTCTCGACACCCACGTTCGTCGTGGCGGTGGTCGCCGGGCTCGTGCTGGGCTTCCTCTCCCCGGGGCTGTACCTCTACCAGCGGGCCTACGACCGTACCCAGCGGATCACCCGCGACCTGCCCGACGCCATCGACCTGATGACGATCAGCGTCGAGTCGGGCCTCGGCTTCGACGCCGCGGTGCAGCAGGTGGCCCGCAACACCCAGGGCCCGGTGGCCGAGGAGTTCGCGCGGGTGCTCCGCGAGATGCAGATCGGCCAAGGCCGCTCCGACGCACTGCGCGCGATGGCCGAGCGCACCGACGTCGCCGACCTCAAGTCCTTCGTCAGCGCCATGGTGCAGGCCGACTCGTTCGGCATCCCGGTCGCGCAGGTGCTGCGCATCCAGGCCCAGGAGATGCGGGTCAAGCGCCGCCAGCGTGCCGAGGAGAAGGCCCAGCAGGTGCCGGTCAAGATCACGGTACCGCTGATCTTCTTCATCCTTCCCTGCCTCTTCGTCGCCGTGATGGGACCGGCCGCGATCGGCATCATGGACAGCGGTCTGGGATGATCCACCCGTGCACCTAGCCCACCGCCAGGCGCTGCGCATCAACGCCGCGGCCCGCGCCTTCGTCCTGCTGGCGATCGGCGGCCCCCTGCTGTGGGGCCAGGACCGCGGCGGGCTGCTGGGCCTCGCGGTGCTGGGCGCGCTGTGGGTCGGCCTCGTCCCGGTGGAGCAGCGCGCCCGCTCCCGGCCGCTCCTGCTGACGGTGCTCGAGTCGGCCGCGGTGACGACGACCTGCCTGCTGGCACTGAGCAGCTCGCCGGCCATCCTCGGCGCCCTGGCTGCGCCCCCGTTCGTGGCCGGGCTGCGCTGCGGCGCCAAGGGCGTGCTCGCCGCGCTCGGCACCGTCGTGCCCGCCGCCGCACTGGTGCTGGGCCTGGGCGAGGCGTCGCTCAGCACCGACGAGCTGCTCGCCGCCTTCACCTGGCTGACCATGGGCCTGGGCCTCGGGATGATCGCCTCCTTCCTGCGCTCCGCCCTCGGCCAGCCCGACCCGCTGCTGCCCTACCGGCACGCCAGCTCGCTCCTGCACGAGCTCAACCAGCTCTCCGAGGGGCTGAGCTCGGGCCTCGAGCCGCGCAGCCTCGGCGGCGCCATCCTCAGCGCGGTGCGCGACGAGCTGCCCACGGCCGACCTGGTGCTCTACGTCGGCGACGACGAGCTGACGCCGCTGCTGAGCCGCACCCTCGACGACTCGGGCTCGACCCACACCGCCCTGCTGGCCCGGCTGGCCCAGCGCTCGGGACGCCTCGAGACCGACGGCCAGACCTTCGCCTTCCCGCTGCGTCCCGAGTCGGGCCAGCCCGGCATCGTCGCCGGAGTCTTCTCCGACCGGCTCGACCCGGGCGCGCTCGACCTGCCGCGCACGGTGCGCCGGCTGACCCGCCACCTCGAGGTCAGCACCGTGCACCTCGAGACGGCGCTGCTCTTCACCGCCTTCCGCGACGCGGCCACCGCCGACGAGCGGCGCCGGCTCTCGCGCGAGATGCACGACGGCGTCGCGCAGGAGATCGCCTCGCTCGGCTACCTCGTCGACGCGCTCGCCGCCACGCCGGCCTCCGACGAGCAGGCCGCCCGGTTCCTGATGCTGCGCGAGCGGGTCAGCGAGGTGGTCGCCGAGGTGCGCCGGTCGGTCGTCACGCTGCGCACCACCGTGGGCGAGAGCGAGAGCCTGGGAGCGGCGATCGGGTCGCTGGCGCGCAACCTCAGCCAGCTCTCGGGCGTCGCGATCGAGGTGACCCTCGACGAGAAGTCGCAGCGGCTGCGCGGTGAGGTCGAGGCCGAGCTCTTCCGGATCACGCAGGAGGCCCTCAACAACGCCGTCAAGCACGCCCAGTGCACCCTCATCCGCGTGCAGTGCCACGTCGACGCTCCCGCGGCCACCATCTCCGTCACCGACAACGGCCGTGGCCTGGGCGACATCGGGCTGCCCCTCGACGCCCGGGCCGACTCCTACGGCCTGGGCATCATGCGCGAGCGCGCCGCGCTGATCGGCGCCCACCTCGACATCGAGGAGCCGCCAGGAGGCGGGCTCCGGGTCGCCGTCGCGGTATCGTCCGGGCACCCGCCCCCGACCACCCAGCAGGCGAGCGAGTCCCCCCGAGAGATCCAGGTGTCCACATGAGCGAGTCGCTGACGAGGGTGATGCTGGTCGACGACCACCAGCTGATCCGCGACGGCCTCGGCGGCGTCTTCGAGATGCACGCCGACATGAACGTGGTCGGCACCGCCGCCTCGGTCACCGAGGCCCTCGCCCTCTTCGCCGAGCACCGCCCCGACGTCGTGGTCACCGACCTGCAGCTGCAGGACGGCACCGGCCTCGACATCGTGCGTGCTCTGCGCCGCGACCATCCCGAGGTCGGCCTCGTGGTGCTGACCATGCACTCGGGCGACGACCAGATCTTCGCCGCGATGGAGGCCGGCGCGTCCGGCTTCGTCGGCAAGGACGCCCCCTCCGACGAGGTGGTCAAGGCCGCCCGGCACGCCAAGGTCTCCCCGCGCTCCTTCGTCTGCTCCGGCTTGGTCGGCGCGATGATGCGCCGCGGCGCGGCCGAGTCGACCCGGCTCACCGACCGCGAGCACGAGGTGCTGGTGCTGCTGGCCGACGGGCTGGGCGCCTCGGCCATCGGCGACAAGCTCTACATGAGCGAGTCGACCGCCAAGTCGCACATCGCGAAGATCTACCAGAAGCTGGGCGCGGCCAACCGGGCGCAGGCGCTGGTCACTGCCATGCGGGTCGGCCTGCTGTCCTCGGTTCAGCGCAACCCGGGCGAGCGCTGACCGCTCGCGAGCAGGGGTAGTCCGAACGGGCTACCACGACGGCAAACCTTCTCCCGATCCGCCGCGCGTCGTTGCGCCAGCATGCTGAGATGCATCAGGTCCCACCCCTGTCCGGGACCGTGTCTTGAGGGAGACCACCATGCTGCAGTTTCTGATGACCATGATCGCCGGCCAGAAGGCCAAGATGGACGAGCGCGGTGCCTCCGCGGTCGAGTACGGGCTGCTCGTCGCCGGCATCGCTGCCGTCATCGTTGCTGTCGTCATCACCCTGGGAGGTCAGATTCAGGCCGCATTCCAGGGCACGAGCGACCAGCTCCCCACAGCGCCGACCACCTGATCATTCGAAGGTGCGACCTAACGCTATTCGACTCAATGGCCCTGGATGCGTCGTCAACCACCAGCCGTAAACAGTCGTGACATCAGGATCGCTCAGCGACCGCACCGCCAGCCGACGTTGCAGCTCGACGAAGCCCTCCGGGTCCCCCGTGGCCCGGAGGGCTTCGACGTCGGCACGTGTCTCCACCGTCCGGCTGATCCCGTTCTGGAGGGGCGCGGCGAGCACCGTGCCCACGGCCAGCAGGGCCAGCACCAGCGGCACCGTGCCGGCGCGTCGTACGTCGTGACGGCGCAGCAGCACCCCGGCCAGCCCCACGGCGGCGGCCACCCCCACGGCGCCGAGCAGCGAGCCGACGAGCACGTCGTCGTGCTGGGCGTGCGCCAGCTCGTGGGCGACCACCGAGAGCGCCTGGTCCTGCGGCAGGTCGCGCACCAGGGTGTCGTAGAGGACCACCCGGCGGGTCCCGCCGAAGCCGGAGACGTAGGCGTTCAGCGTCGTGGTGCGCCGCGACGCGTCGGCCACCAGCACCTCGTCGACACCGACCCCCTCGGCGTCGGCCAGCTCGAGCACGCCGGTGCGCAGCGCCCCGGCCTCGAGCGGCTCGAAGTCGTTGAAGAGCGGCTCGACCAGCAGCGGGTAGACGAACGACCCGAGCAGCACCAGCAGGCCGAGCACTCCCCCGGCCACCGCGGGCCAGCGCCGCGGGAAGCGTCGGGCGCAGAGCATCAGCGTGAGCAGGCCCACCGAGGTCACCACGACGGCCAGGCCCTCGCGCACCGCCAGGTCGCGGGCGAAGCCGAGCCACGACTGCGTCGAGAGACCCTCCTCGAGCACCCGCCGGCGCACCAGCACGGCGAAGGGCAGCGTGATCGTGCGCCCCAGGACCTCGAGGACCGCGACCACGAGCACCACCTGCGCCCACCACGGCCCGGGCAGCCGGGCCACGAGGCGGCGACCCAGCGAGGTGAAGCCGACCACGCACGCCACCAGCAGCGAGACACCCAGCGAGCCCAGGCTCCAGGTCCGCACCCAGGTGGAGAACGACTCGGCGCGGGCGATGTGCTCAGGCGTGAAGTAGTCCTCCGGGTCCACCGGCTCGGGGCGCCCGCCCGGCACCGGATCCCACGGCACCAGCCACCACGCCAGCAGCGCGAAGGCCGCCCCCGCGAGGAGCAGCACCGCCCAGGCGGTGCGGGTGTGCGTCATGCCGCTCCCGCCTCGTCGGCCAGCGAGCGCAGCTCGTCGCGCCAGCGTCGCGTCAGCTCGGCCTGGCTGATGCCCGCCACCCCGCGCAGCGCGGCGGCGAAGTCCTCGCCCGCGCCGGCCGAGCGGTAGAGCTCGACCAGGGCGTCCTGGCCGCCCGCGCGAGCCAGCTCGCGCGTGGCCAGCCAGGCGGCCTCGTACGCCGCGCCGAGGTACGGCGCGCCCACCCCGAGGTCGGTGGGGCCCGGCAGGGCCTCGGGCACCCCGCTCTCGCGCACCTGGTCGACCACCTGCGCGGCCAGGGTGGTGGCGGGCAGGTCGACGTCGCGCAGCGCCACGTAGTCGGCGAAGCCCTCCACCAGCCACAGAGGGGCGCGGCTGGTGGGCGCCCGGGTGAGCGCGTGCACGGCTTCGTGGCTCATCACGACCTGGGCGCCGACCGGCTCGAGGCGGTCCATCTCGGCGGGGTTGACCAGCACGTGCAGCGGCCCGCCGTCGACGACCTCCCCGTCGGGGCTGGTGGTCACGGCGGCCACGTCGGCATAGGTGCCCTCGTCGACGCCGAGCGCGGCGTCGAGGCCGGCGGCGGTGCGCGGCACCTCGACCACCAGTCCACGCCCGGTGCCGGGCAGCACCCGCTGCACGACCGGCAAGGCTCGCCGGGCGAGGCGGTCGTAGCGGGCCAGGTCGCGCGCGGAGCCGGCCACCGCCACCACCCGCGAGTCCGTACGTCGCACCCGCAGGTCGTCGGTGAGCCACAACGGCGCCCGGCCGCCGGCGACCCCGGCCGCGGTCACGGCCACCCGCTCGTCGCCCTCCGCGACGTTGCGCAGCGCGAAGACGACCTCGCTGCGCGCTGGCGCGGGGTCGAACCCGGCGACCTGCCAGGTCACGTCGACGACCACCCGCCAGGCCCCTTGAGGGTCCGTCCCGCCGTCCTGGTCGACGTAGCGCAGCGTGACGCCCTCGAGCCCGAGGTCCTCGGCGTTCTCGACGACGTCACGCAGCCGGCGCGCGGCCGCAGGGTCGTCGTCCGGGGCCAGGGCCGCGGCGGCAGCCGCGTCGCCGCGCGAGATCGCGGCCTCGAGGCCGGCCAGCGCGGCGGCCGCCTGCCCGGGCCGGGCGGTCGGTGCCGCACCGGGGTCGGCGCCCGGCGTGGCGACGTACGGGTCGTCGAGGACGCGCCAGACGACGAGCCCGAGCACCACCAGCAGGGACAGCGAGAGGCCGACCACCCACGAGCGTGGGCGACCGGCCTCTCGACGTGCGGTGCTGGCCAGCGGATCAGCCGGGTCGGGTGGCCCCGACGAGGGGCATCGAGTTGACGCTGGTGATCCGGACACCGGTGCTCGGGTTGGCGGCGTCGACGATCTGGCCGTTGCCGATGTAGATGCCGACGTGGCTGATCGGGCTGTAGTAGTAGACGAGGTCGCCGGGCTGCAGCGCCGAGGTCGAGACCTTGGTGCCGCCGCCGTACTGGGCGCTCGAGGAGTGGGGCAGCGAGACGCCGGCCTGGCGCCAGGCCATCATCGTCAGGCCCGAGCAGTCGAAGGCGCTCGGCCCGGCCGCTCCGTAGACGTAGCTCTTGCCGACCTGCGCGAGGGCGTACTGCACCGCGGCGGCCGCACGACCCGAGGCGGGCACCGACACCGGCGCGGTCTCGGTGCGCTGGGCGTCGCGCGAGACGACCGCCTCGCGGGCCTCGAGAGCCTCGCGCTCCTCGGCCTCGAGGCGCGAGAGCAGTGCCTCGGCCTCGTCGACCTTCTCGTCGATGGTCGCCTTCTCCTCGGCGAGCTCCTCCTCGACGGCGGCGAGCTCGGCGGCCTGGGCCGCGGTCGCCTGGCGCCGGATGTCGAGCGCCTCCACCTCGATGGAGTAGGTGTCGAAGAGCTGGTCCTGCAGGCCGTCGTAGGCGCTCAGGGTCGACATCTGGGCCAGGAAGGCGCTGGGGTCGTCGGCGACGACCACCTGGCCCACGGCGGAGAGGTTCTGGCCCTGGTAGGTGCGCACGATCGAGTCGCGCACCTGCTCACGGACCGAGCTCATCTGCTCGTCCTGGCGCTGCTGGTCGGAGCGCACGGCGTCGAGCTCGCGCTGCAGCTCCTCCAGCTCGATGCGAGCGTCGTTGTGACGCTCCGAGGCCTGCTCGGCCTCGTGGTAGAGCTTGTCGACGCGGGCCTGCACGTCGTCGATGTCGGGCTCGGCCTGGGCCGGGCTGGTGGGCACGAAGGCCACTGCTCCTACGAGCAGGGCTCCGGCGAAGGCCGTGGTCAGGCGCTTGTGACCGTGAAGCACGAGTGGGCGGTCTCCCTCAGCTATCGACGTCTGCCGGGTGAGCAGGAGGGTGCGACCCCACGACCGATGGTTCCCCGGCTCCGGGGTGCGGGCACCCCGGACTCGACGCGGTGACCGCGCGGACCAGGACGATCCACTCCCACGGACACCAGCCACGGACGTTAGTCGCTGGCTGCCGCCGAGACCAATCAACCGCCGCGCGTCGCCCCCGAATTTGCGCACCCTCGCGCCTCAGGAGTCACCCACGTCACACCGGTCACAGGAACCACAGGTTGGCTGGACCGCCCGCCGTGGCCCGACCGGCTCAGGCGGACTCGGCCTCGGGGCCGGAGACCGGCTCGACCAGCCGCAGCGGTGGCACCAGCCCGCCCGCGGCCAGAGCGTCGAGGGCGCGCCTCTCGTCGTCGTCGATGGTCAGCTCGGGCGGCGGCCCCAGCAGCACGGAGACCACGCAGTCGTGGCAGGCCAGGCCTCGGACCACACAGGTGTCGCAGTCGATTCTCGTCGTCATGGAGGTGAGGCTGGCAGGGGCCACCGACAACGGCGCCGCGGCGACCCGCCGACGGCGTGTCCCGGCGTGTCGGACCCGGGGTGGCGACGGCCCATCAGCTCGACGCGCTCAGCGCGCCAGCAGGTCCAGCAGCACCCGCGACGACACGTGCCGCACGCCGCGAGCCCGCGTCCGGGCCCGCAGGTCCTGGTCGTCGGTGACGACGACCACGACACGGCCCTCGGGCTCGGCTGCGACCAGGTCCTCGATGACGCGGTCGGCGATGACGCCGTACGGGCTGAAGAGGACCTTGACGCCGCGGGGCGCGGAGACCGCGGGACGCACGTCGACCTCGGCCGCGTCGAAGACCACGGTCGTCTCCGCGCGCGTGCGCGCCACGAGCGGCGCCAGCAGCGCCAGCAGCCGGGAGCGCTGGGTCTCCAGCGAGGTCGACGACCACACCGTCTTGGTCACGTTGTAGCCGTCGACGACCAGACGCGACTGCGGCAGCGCCAGGTGCTGCTCGAGCACCGAGGCCGTGATCGGTGCGCTCGCCGACCGGCCGCCATCGCGCGCGGCGTCGTCCTCCAGCCGCTGCTCCACCGACTCCCCCGGCGCCGTCGAGCCCGCCGGCAGGCCGAGCTCACGGCGGAGCCCCGTGGCGGCGTCGACCAGCGTCTCCAGCAGCACCCGGGCGCGGGCGGTGGCGTCGTCGCGCTCGGTGCGGTCGGCGCGGCGCTGCGCCTGGGCCTGCGCCTGGGCCTGCGCCTCGAGCGTCTCGACGCGCGCGCGCAGCCGCCTCAGCTCCTTCTCCTGGACCGCGAGGGCTGCCTGCTCGCGCGCCTGCGCGCCCGCCACCTCGGCACGCGCCTGCTCCAGCTCCTCACGCACCGCACGCTCGGAAGCACGGGTCTCGCCCAGCCGGCGGCGCAGCGTCGCGTTCTCCGACTTCTGCTCGTCCAGCTGGGCGCGGTGGCTCGCGCGCACCTCGCGCAGCGCCTGCTCGGCCTGCTCGACCCGCTCGGTGAGCCGGGCCTCGCGGGAGCGCTCCGCGCTCTGCTCGCGGGCGGCCACCGTGCTGACCGCGTCGTCGAGGCGCCGGGTCCAGCCCCGGGGCCGCAGCAGCCACCCGAGGGCGGCGTCCTCCAGCGCGTCGCCCGACCCGCCCTCGCGCAGCGCGGCCACCTCGGCGGCGCGCTGGGTGGCGACCTGGTGGGAGGCCCGCTCGCGCAGGTCGGGGTCGGCCAGGGCTGCCGCGATCGCCGTGCCCCCCAGACGGGCCCGGCGGGCGGGCGCGAAGCCGGCCACCCGGCGCAGTGCCGGCGGCAGCCCGGTGACCTCCGGCAGCACCGAGGCCACCACGGCCACCACGCGCGTGCGCACGGCGACCGGCAGGTCCTCCAGCGCGACCTCGGCCCCACGCTCGGCGTCGGCAGCGTGCTCGTGCTCCGCCACCACGCCTCCTCATCTGCTCGCCGCCGGACCTCGACAACACCTGTGCCCACCCTAGGGCGCGCGCCTACCGCGCGCTGTCGGTGCCGCCACCTAGCGTCACCACCATGAGCAGGGCCCGCGCGCAGACCGTCACCAGCACCCCGCCGCGCCCGGCCCAGCGCGAGGCCCAGCGCGAGGCCCAGCGTGAGGCCCAGCTGAGCTTCGACGAGCTGGGCCGCCCGCTGCGCGACCTGACCTTCTGCGTGGTCGACCTCGAGACGACCGGCGGCTCGGCGGCCCACGGCGCGATGATCACCGAGATCGGCGCGGTCAAGGTGCGCGGCGGCGAGGTGCTGGGTGAGTTCCAGACCCTGGTCAACCCGCACACCACCATCCCGCCGTTCATCTCGGTGCTCACGGGCATCACCAACACGATGGTGGCCGACTCCCCCGGCATCGAGTCGGCGCTGCCCGCCTTCCTCGAGTTCGCCGCCGGCTGCGTGCTGGTGGCCCACAACGCGCCCTTCGACGTCGGCTTCCTGCAGCACTTCGCCGCCGAGCAGCAGCGGCCGTGGCCCCGCTTCGAGGTGGTCGACACCGCCAAGGTCGCGCGCCGGGTGATCACCCGCGACGACGCCCCCAACTGCAAGCTCTCCTCCCTGGCCCGCCTCTTCGGCGCCGAGACCACCCCCAACCACCGCGCGCTCGCCGACGCCCGCGCCACCGTCGACGTGCTGCACGGGCTCTTCGCCCGCCTGGGCAGCGTCGGCGTGCAGACCCTCGAGGAGCTGCAGACCTTCTCCGCGCGCGTCAGCGCCGCCCAGCGCAAGAAGCGCCACCTGGCCGAGCAGCTGCCGCACGCGCCCGGCGTCTACCTCTTCCGCGACGACCAAGAGCGGGTGCTCTACGTCGGCACCTCCCGCGACCTGCGCACCCGCGTCCGTTCCTACTTCACCGCCTCCGAGACCCGCTCCCGCATGGGCGAGATGGTGCGGCTGGCCGACCGCGTCGACCACGTCGAGTGCGCCACCCCGCTGGAGGCGCAGGTGCGCGAGCTGCGCCTGATCGCCGAGCACAAGCCGCGCTACAACCGGCGCTCCCGCTTCCCCGAGAAGATGCACTTCATCAAGCTCACCCGCGAGCCGTGGCCGCGCCTCTCGCTGGTCGCCCGGGTCCTTGAGGACGACGCCGACTACCTCGGCCCCTTCTCCTCCAAGCGCGCCGCCGAGAGCTGCCTCTCGGCGCTGCACGAGACGTTCCCGGTGCGCCAGTGCACCGACCGGCTCGCGCGTCGCCCCTCGCGCAGCGCCTGCGTGCTCGCCGAGATGGGCAAGTGCCTGGCCCCCTGCGACGGCAGCGTCGACGAGGCGTCGTACGCCGCCCTGGTGCGCCAGCTGCGCGACGCGCTGCTGCGCCGCCCCGACGACGTCGTGGAGACCATCAACCACCGCATGAGCCTGCTGGCCGACGACGAGCGCTTCGAGGAGGCCGGGGCCCACCGCGACCGGCTGGCCTCCTTCGTGCGCGCCGCGGCCCGCACCCAGCGGCTCAGCGCCCTGACCGGCTGCCCGGAGGTGGTGGCCGCCCGGCGCGAGGACGACGGCCGCTGGGCCGTGCACGTGGTCCGTCACGGGCGGCTCGCGGCCGCCGGGGTCATCCCGCCCGGGGCCGACGCGCACGCCTACGTCGACCAGCTGCGCGCCGCGGCCGAGACCGTGCGCCACGCCCCCGGCCCGGTGCCCGCCGCCAGCGCCGAGGAGACCGAGAAGATCCTGCGCTGGCTGGAGTCCGACCACGTGCGGCTGGTCGAGGTCACGGGCCAGTGGGCCTGCCCGGTCGCGGGCGCGACCCGGCACCTCGCGGTGCACGACGCGGTCGAGCAGTCGCGGCGCGCGCTGGTGCCCGACGACGAAAGACGCCCCCTCGCCACGGCGCACCGTCCCCCGCGCTGAGGCGCTACGGTGACCTGCGTGATCACCGCCATCGTCTTCGTCAAGGCCGACGTCGCCCGCATCCCCGAGGTGGCCGAGCAGATCGCCGCCATCGAGGGGGTCTCCGAGGTCTACTCCGTCACCGGCCAGATCGACCTCATCGCCCTGGTCCGGGTCCGTGACCACGACGAGGTCGCCAGCGTGGTGGCCGACACCCTCAACAAGGTGCCCGGCGTGACCTCGACCGAGACCCACATCGCGTTCCGCGCCTACTCCCGCCACGACCTCGAGAGCGCCTTCTCCCTCGGGCTCGACTGAGACCGCTCGTGGACCTCCTGACCGAGCACTGGCTCGACGTGCTCGGGTGGGGCGGCAGCGCCCTGCTGGTCTTCTCGCTGATGCAGCAGCGGGTGCTGCGCTTTCGCGTGCTCAACCTCGCCGCCGGGGTGGCACTGCTGGTCTTCAACGCGATCATCGAGGTCTGGCCGATGGTCGGCCTCAACGCGGTCACCAGCGCCATCAACATCTGGTTCCTGGTCAGGCTCGTCGGCGAGCGCCACGACGAGCACGTCTTCGAGGTCCTCGAGGTCGGTGCCGACGACGCCTACCTGCACCACGTGCTGCGCACGCACCGCAGCGACATCGCCCGTTTCCAGCCCGACTTCGACGGCCGGCCCGACCCCGACGGCGACCACGCCTTCCTGGTCCAGCGCGGCGACGAGACCGTCGGGGTCGTCGTGGTGCGCCGCGAGGGAGACCTGGGCGACGTCGCCCAGGTGCGCCTCGACTACGTCACCCCGCGCTTCCGCGACTTCACGCCCGGCGAGTTCGTCTGGCGGCGCAGCGACGCGCTGCGCGAGCTCGGCTTCCGCCGCGTGGTCACCGCCCCCGGCATGGTCGGCGCCTACTACGACCACCTGGGCTTCCACCGCGAGGGCGACGCCTACGTGCTCGACCTCGCCCCCGCCTGACCGCCGACCCAGCCCAAATTTCACGCTGACCCGGCCCGAACTTCGCGCTGACCCGGCCTGGATCTCTCCCCGAGTCGGCCCGTCCCGGCACCCGCGAAGCATGGGCCGGGTCGGGGGGAAGTCCGGGTCGGGTCGAGGGGAAGTTCGGGCCGGGTCGAGGCGAAGTTCAGGCCGGGTCGGGGGGAAGTATGGGCCGGGTCGGCTCAGCCGGCGGAGGCCTCGACCCAGCCCTGCAGGGTCGCGGCGGCGGCACCGGAGTCGACGGCGCGGGTGGCGCGCTCGATGCCGGCGGCCAGGGCCGGCAGCGGGTCGGCGGCGGGCTCGTCGTGCACGGCCAGGGCGGCGCCGGCGTTGAGCAGCACCGCCTCGCGCACGGGTCCGCGCTCCCCCGCCAGCACCCGGCGTACGACGTCGGCGTTGTGGGCCGCGTCGCCGCCGCGCAGGTCGGCGGTGGTCGCGGGAGCCAGGCCGAGGGCGGCCGGGTCGACCGTCTCGGTGCGGACCTCGCCGTCGTGGACCACCCACAGCGACGAGGTGGTGGTGGTGGTGAGCTCGTCGAGGCCGTCGTCACCGCGGAAGACCCAGGCGTCGACGCCGCGGCGGGCGAAGACGCCGGCCATCAGCGGCGGCTTGCCGGCGTAGGCGCAGCCGATGGCCTGGGCGGCCGGGCGCGAGGGGTTGGCGAGCGGGCCGAGCAGGTTGAAGGTGGTGCCGATGCCGAGCTCGCGCCGCGGCACGGCCGCGTGGCGCAGCGCGGGGTGGAAGGCCGAGGCGAAGCAGAACGTGATGCCGGCCTCCTCGGCGACCTCGGCCACCCGGGCGGCCGGCAGGTCGAGGCGCACCCCGAGCACCTCGAGCACGTCGGCGGTGCCCGAGGTCGAGGAGGCCGAGCGGTTGCCGTGCTTGACCACGCGGGCGCCCGCGCCGGCGGCGACGATGGCGGCCATCGTCGAGATGTTCACCGACATCGACCGGTCACCGCCGGTGCCGACGACGTCGAGGGTGCGGCCCGGGACACTCAGCGGGGTGGCGACGTCGTACATCGCCTCGACCAGCCCGAGCACCTCCTCGATGCTCTCGCCCTTGGCGCGCAGCGCGACGGCGAAGCCGGCGATCTGGGCCTCGGTGGCCTGACCCGCCAGGATCTCGCCCATCGCCCAGCCCGTCTGGGCCGCGCTCAGGTCCTCCCCCGCGACGAGCGCGCCGAGGACCTCGGGCCAGGCGCCCACGCTCAGGCGGTGGTGGCCGGCACGCGGGCGCGCAGCAGCGCGACCACGGCCTCGGCCAGCTGGATGGGGTCGAGCGGGTGCGGCACGGCGGCCTCGGCGCGCGACCAGGTGGCCAGCCAGGCGTCCTGGGGGCGCCCGGTGAGCACGACCACCGGGGGGCACTGGTGGATCTCGTCCTTGAGCTGCTTGGCGATGCCCATCCCGCCGGCGGGCACGGCCTCGCCGTCGAGGATCGCCAGGGAGATGTGGCCGGCGTCCATGTTCTGGATGACGACGGGCTCGGTGGCCACCTCGACGTACTCCAGCTCGGGCAGGTCGGGGTGCGGGCGTCGGCCCAGCGCCAGGATGACCTGCTTGCGGGTGTTGACGTCGTCGCTGTAGACGAGCACCTTCAACGGCGTGCGGGAGGCAGTGGTGTCGCTCACGCCGGCGATGCTACCCGTCGCGCCCGCCGGTGGACGTCGCGGCCTGCTCGCGCGCCTCCAACCTGTCCAGGCGACGGTCCTCCCGCTTGGCCTCGGCCATCGAGGAGCGCACCCACTGGGCGAAGAGCACCGCGAAGAAGGTCAGCGCGATCAGGTCGCCCGAGCCCCAGAGGATGCCGCCGGCCAGGTGCTGGTCGTCGTAGGCGTCGGGCAGCCAGGAGCCCATCGGCCCCTCGCGCAGCCGCAGGTAGTGCTCGCCGCCCAGCAGCGTGGACTGGCCCATGATCGTGACGCCCAGGAAGGCGTGGAAGGGCAGCGTCAGCACCGTCAGCAGCATCCGGAAGGGGTAGCCGGTGCGCCCCGGCAGCGGGTCGATGCCCATCAGCGGCCAGAAGAACAGCGCGCCGACGGCGACCAGGTGCACGTGCATCATCTCGTGCACGAAGACCGACTCCAGCGACGCGGCGTACCAGTCGGTGAAGTAGAGCGCCCACGGCGAGATGATGTAGAGCACGAACGCCAGCGGCGCGAAGGACAGCACCTTGGCCAGCCGCGAGTGCAGCAGCGCCAGCAGCCAGGCACGCGGGCGCCGCGGCAGCGTGCGCAGCGCCAGGGTCACCGGCGCGCCCAGCGCCAGCGCGAGCGGCACCAGCATCGAGAGGATCATGTGCTGGACCATGTGCACGCTCAGCAGCGTCGTGTCGTACGCCGCCAGCCCCGAGGCCGTCGCGAAGTAGAACGAGCCCATCCCCCCGCCCACGAAGGCGACGGTGCGCCCCACCGGCCAGTGGTCCCCGCGGGCCCGCAGGCGCTGCACACCCAGCAGGTAGAGACCCACCACCCAGACGGTCCCGATCGTGGGCACCGGGGCCAGCGACCACTGCCCCAGGACCTCTCCCAGGGAGAAGGCGGGCAGGCCGGCGCCGATGGTCATCGCGAGCACGACGAGACCTCCTGCGAGGGGACTGGAGCGGGGAACGGCACGTTGTGAACTTTATGACCCGGCACTAACCGGGGGTCGGGGTGACCTCGTTCAGATCGCAGGACATAATGCTCGTGTGGCGACAGCGGCAACCCTCCCAGCATCCCGTCTGCACGGGCACCACGACCGACCCAGCATGGTCAGTGTCGGGACCATCATCTGGCTCTCGAGCGAGCTGATGTTCTTCGCGGCGCTCTTCGCGGCGTACTTCACGATCCGCTCGGTCAGTCCGGACCTGTGGGAGCAGAACACCCAGCTCCTCGACGTGCCCTTCGCGTTGGCCAACACCACCATCCTGGTGTTGTCCTCGCTGACCTGCCAGCTCGGCGTCTTCGCCGCCGAGCGCGGCCAGGCGGGACGCACCGGCTCGCTGCTGCAGTTCAAGCTGTGGGGCCTGCGGGAGTGGTTCATCCTGACCTACCTGATGGGCTCGGTCTTCGTGGCCGGCCAGGCCGTCGAGTACGCCAACCTCGTGCAGGAGGGCGTCACGATGCAGGACTCGGCCTACGGCTCGATGTTCTACCTGACGACCGGCTTCCACGGCATCCACGTGGCGGGCGGCCTCATCGCCTTCCTCCTCGTGCTGGGGCGCACCTACCTGGCCCGCAAGTTCACCCACGAGCAGGCCGTCAGCGCCATCGTCGTCTCGTACTACTGGCACTTCGTCGACGTCGTCTGGATCGGGCTTTTCGCCACGATCTACCTTGTCAAGTAACTCCTGAGTCGCTGCACCCCGAACCCAAGGACCCCCAGTGCGCTTCGTGAACCGCTCCGCCGGTCGCCTCTCCCGTCACCGTCGCGGCCCGTTGGCCGGACTCGTCCTGCTGCTGGTCGGCCTGGTGACCGCCGGTGGTCTCTACACCGCGCTGGCCCCCGCCCAGGCGCAGGACTCCGACACCCTGGCCATCGAGGTCGAGAAGGGCCGCGAGCTGTTCCTCGTGGGCTGCTCGAGCTGCCACGGCCTCAACGGCGAGGGCGTCAGCACGCTTGACGGCAACAACCTCGGCCCCTCGCTCGTCGGCGTCGGCGCCGCGGCGGTCGACTTCCAGGTCGGCACCGGCCGGATGCCGATGGCCCAGCCCGGCGCCCAGGCTCCCCGCAAGCCGGTCACCTACTCGGAGGAGGAGACCGCCCAGCTCGCGGCGTACGTCGCCTCGCTGGGCCCCGGCCCCGCCATCCCCGACGAGTCCGACTACTCGATCGAGGGTCTCGACGACGACGCCAAGGAGGCGGCGGTCGTCCGTGGTGGCCAGATCTTCCTGACCAACTGCACCGCCTGCCACAACTTCGAGGGATCGGGTGGCGCCATGCCGCGCGGCGGCTATGCCCCGGCTCTCGACGGCGTGGAGTCCAAGTACATCTACGAGGCCCTGCTGACCGGCCCGCAGAACATGCCCAGCTTCAGCAACGGCAACCTCGCACCCGAGGAGAAGCGCGACGTCATCGCCTACCTGAAGTCGCTCGAGGAGCAGCCCGGGTACGGCGGCTTCGGCATGGGCGGCCTCGGCCCCGTGACCGACGGCGTCTTCGCGTGGCTGGTCGGTATCGGCGGTCTGGTCGCCTTCGCGATCTGGATCGCTGCGCACACCACCCGTTCGAAGAAGAAGGTGACGGCGTGACGGACATCCAGCACGGCGAGCAGGCCGGCAAGCACCTGCCCGCGACGACCGAGGAGCCGATCGCCAACCCGGGCCTCCCCGAGCACACCTGGCGACCCACCGACGTCGACGACGACGCGGCACGACGAGCCGAGCGCCAGGTCGCGACGATGTTCGGTCTCGCCTCGGTCTTCGCGGTCCTCTTCGTGGTGGCCTACTTCTCCTTCGACGTCGGCGACAGCTGGGAGACGGTGCTGGGCCTCGGCGCCTCGAACATCGCCCTGGGCACCACGCTGGGCATGGCCCTGCTGCTCATCGGTGTCGGGATCATCCAGTGGGCCCGCAAGCTGATGGCCGACCACGAGATGGTCGAGATGCGCCACCCGGCCCGTTCCTCCGACGAGGACCGCGCCGCGACGCTGGCCGCCCTCGACGCCGGGCTCGAGGAGTCCGGCATCGCGCGTCGCCCGCTGGTGCGCAACTCGCTGATCGCCTCGATCACCCTGCTGCTCGCGCCGGCCGTGGTGCTGTTCCGCGACCTGGGCCCCACACCCAGCCAGGCAGCAGCCAGCGGCCCCGACGCGGGCCTCGAGAACACCATCTGGAAGCCCGACATGCGTGTTGTGCGCGATGTCATCGGCACCCCGATCCGCGCCGCCGACCTCGAGGTCGGCGACCTGGTCAACGCCGAGCCCGAGGCCATCTTCCCGACCGAGGAGAACGGCTACCCCGAGATCGAGGGCGTCGAGCTGTACGTGGCGAAGTCGAAGGCCGCGGTCGTCGTGGTCCGGATGGACCCCGACGACGTAATCCCCGGCGAGGGGCGCGACAACTGGTCGGTCGACGGGATCGTCTGCTACTCCAAGATCTGCACCCACGTCGGGTGCCCGATCTCGCTCTACGAGCGCACCACGCACCACCTGCTGTGCCCCTGCCACCAGTCCACCTTCGACCTCGCCGACTCCGGGCGTGTCGTCTTCGGTCCCGCCGGACGGCATCTTCCCCAGCTCCCGCTGGCGGTCGATGCCGAGGGCTTCCTGGTCGCGCAGAGCGACTTCACCGAGCCGGTGGGGCCCAGCTACTGGGAACGTGACCACAAGGACATCGGCGAGCAGGGTGAGGCAGAGCTGTGAGCATGGACACCAGCAAGGTCGCGACGAGCAACAGCTCGGCCGCGACGGCCAAGAAGCCCGGCAAGGCAGGAGTCGTGGCCAACTGGGCCGACGAGCGCCTGGGCCTGGGCACGGCCATGAAGAAGAACCTGCGCAAGGTCTTCCCCGACCACTGGTCCTTCATGCTCGGCGAGATCGCTCTGTGGAGCTTCGTCGTGCTGCTGCTGACCGGTGTCTTCCTGACGTTCTGGTACCGGCCGAGCATGGCCGAGGTGACCTACATGGGCTCCTACGACCAGCTGCGCGGGCTGCACATGTCGGAGGCGATGGCCTCGACCCTCAACATCAGCTTCGACGTCCGCGGCGGCCTGCTGATGCGCCAGATGCACCACTGGGCAGCCAACATCTTCATCGCCTCGATGATGATCCACCTGCTGCGCGTCTACTTCACCGGTGCGTTCCGCAAGCCGCGAGAGCTCAACTGGGTCATCGGCTCGCTGCTGCTGCTGCTGGGCACCCTCGAGGGCTTCACCGGCTACTCGCTGCCCGACGACCTGCTCTCCGGCACCGGCATCCGCGCCGCCGACGGCTTCATGAAGTCGATCCCGGTCGTGGGCACCTACATGTCGTTCTTCCTCTTCGGTGGCGAGTTCCCGGGTGACTCGATCATCCCGCGCCTCTACACGATCCACGTGCTGCTGATCCCCGGCCTGCTGCTGGGGCTGATCGCGGCCCACATGCTGCTGCTCGTCTACCACAAGCACACGCAGTGGCCTGGTCCCGGCCGCACCGAGGAGAACGTCGTCGGCTTCCCGATGCTCCCCGTGTACGCCGCCAAGGCCGGTGGGTTCTTCTTCATCGTCTTCGGCGTCACCGCGATGATGGGTGCGCTGCTCAACATCAACCCCGTCTGGAAGCTCGGCCCCTACGACCCGACCAAGGTGACGGCAGGTTCGCAGCCCGACTGGTACATGGGCTGGCCCGACGGCGCGCTGCGCATCATGCCGGGCTGGGAGACCCACCTGTTCGGCTACACGATCGCCTGGAACGTCTTCCTGCCTGTCATCGTGCTGCCCGGCCTGATGTTCACGATCCTGCTGATGCTGCCGTTCATCGAGTCCTGGATCACCGGGGACAAGCGCGACCACCACCTGCTGGAGCGCCCGCGCAACGCCCCGACCCGCACCGCCATCATGGTCGCGCTGATGACCTTCTACGGCCTGATGTGGGCTGCGGGCGGCAACGACATCATCGCGATCAAGCTCAACCTGAGCATCAACCAGATCACCTACTTCCTGCGGGTAGCGGTATTCCTGGGTCCGGTGATCGCCTTCATGATCACCAAGCGCTGGTGCATCTCGTTGCAGCGCCACGACCAGGAGAAGCTGCTGCACGGCTACGAGACGGGCGTGATCATGCGCTCCCCCGAGGGTGGCTACAGCGAGCGGCACCTGCCGATCGCCCCGGCCTCGGCCTACACCCTCACCGCGCGCGACCGCGACGAGATGTGGACGCCCGAGGCGGAGACCGACGAGAACGGCGTACGCCGTCCCGGCGGTCGACTCAGCGGCCTGCGGGCCAGGCTCAACAAGGCCTGGTACGCCGACAACGTGCAGAAGCCGACCGCGGCCGAGCTCGAGGAGGCGCACCACCACGCCGAGCACGAGCACGAGCTGCAGGCGCCCCTGGAGGGCCACTCGGCGGACGGCCACCAGTTCGACGGCCACCACGCCGTCGAGGGCGAGACGTTGCGCGGCAGCCACTGAGGCACCGGCACGACCAGCACGACACGCAGGCCCCCACCCGATCCGTCGGGTGGGGGCCTTCGTCGTGCGTGCCGAGCGGGGCGGGGCCCGGGTGGGCCCGGGAGGCTCAGCGGGGGCTCAGCCGAGCGCCGAGCCCGCACGGTAGTCGCGCCAGGTGGCGTTCCAGTCGCCGAAGCCGTTGTCCAGCGTCATCGGCCGGTCGGTGCCGGTGTACTCGACGACGTCACCGCGCCGGGTCATCGCGTAGAGCCAGGCGGCCTGGTCGGTGCTCATCCCCGTGCAGCCGTGCGAGACGTTGGCGCTGCCCTGGCTGCCGACCGACCAGGGCGCGGCGTGGATGAACTCCCCCGAGCTGGTCAGCCGCATCGCCCACTGCACGTCGTCGATGTCGTAGGCCTCGTCGCCGCCGATGCCGACGGTCTCGGAGTCCATCCGCTTCGACTCGTACTTCTCCATCACGACCTTCGTGCCCGAGCGGGTGGTGAACCCGGCCTTGCCGGTGGTGATCGGGATCGTGCGCAGCAGCCGGCCGTCGGAGTAGACCTCCATCGTGTGGCGCTGCGCGTCGACGCGGTAGACGTGGGCCGGCCCCACGGTGAAGGCGACCTCGCGGCTCTCCTGCCCGTAGATCCCTCCCCCGGCGTCGACCCCGTTGACGTCGAGGTCGACCACCACCTCGCTGCCGGCCTGCCAGTACTCCCTCGGTCGGTAGTGCACCTCGGTGTCGCTGAGCCAGTGCCAGGAGCCGGCCTGCCGCGGTGTGGACTCGACGTGCATCTCGCGCTCCATCGCGGCGCGGTCGGTGACCGGCAGGTCGAACTGCACCACCACCGGCATCCCGACCCCCACGGTCTCACCGGCCAGCGGAGCCACCGAGGCGTAGGTCTGCTGCGAGAGCGCCAGGTCGGCGGTGCGGAAGCGGCGCTGGCGCACGACGGGCCCGTCGGTGCCGCGCACCCGCACGCGCACGTCGTACGCCGTCGCGGGCTCGAGCCGCTCGGTGGCTCGCCAGGCGCCGTCCTGGCGGTGCCCGGGCAGAATGCCCGCGGCGGAGGTGACCTCGACCCCGAGCAGGTCGCCGCCCTCGGCACGCACCTGGAGCAGCGTGTCGACGGGCACTCCCTGGGCGCCGGGGCGCACGTTGCTGCGCACGGCCACGCGAGCCTCCTCGCCCGCCGGTGCCGCGCCTGCGTCCCCGGCTGCTCCGGCGTCCTGCCCGCGGCTCTCCTGGCCGTCCGTGGCGGCGCGGTCGGACTCGCAGGCGCTCAGGGCGCCGAGGGAGACCGCCAGCGCGGCCAGGGTCGCCAGCCGGCGACGCGAGCGGGAGGCACCAGGCCGGTCAGGTGTCATGCCCCAAGGGTAAAGGGGTGCCGGGAACCAGGACGACTCCGCGGCCCGGAGGCGGCGGAGTCGTCGTGGTGGTGCGGGCGGGCGCGTGCTCAGTGAGCGTGCTCGCCGCGGTAGTACTCGTAGACCAGGCCGGAGGTGGCCACGGCACCCAGGACGGCTCCGATGATGGCCAGCCACCATGCTGTCATCGCAACTCCGAAGACGATCGTGCCGAGGGTCAGCGCGGCCCACAGCGGCCACCAGGAGTACGGCGGGAAGAAGCCCAGCTCTCCGGCGCCGTCGGCGATCTCGGCGTCCTTGCGGTCCTCCGGACGCGGCTCCATCTTCTTGGCGTGGAAGCCGAGGTAGAAGGTGACCATCAGGGTGAGCAGCGTGGTCATCGTCAGGGCGGAGGTGCCCGTCCAGTCGCCACCGGTGTCGCCGGCACTGGTGATGAACCAGTACGCCGGGGTGATCAGCACCAAGAACACGGTGCAGATCGCGAAGATCAAGGCCTCGGCCCTCATCAGCTGTCCTTCCCGTCGTCGGACCGAGTGCCGGTGGACCGGCGCTCACCCACGGTCTCTTCGCGCCCGGCCATGTCGGGGGCGTCGGCGAAGCGACCCTCGCGCGCCGCCTCGTTCTGGTCGAGCTCGATGGCCGCGATCTCCGGGTGGTGCAGGTCGAAGGCCGGCGACTCCGAGCGGATGCGCGGGATGGTCACGAAGTTGTGGCGCGGCGGCGGGCACGAGGTGGCCCACTCCAGCGAGCGACCCCAGCCCCACGGGTCATCGACCTCGACCAGCGGTGCCTTGCGCGAGATCCACACGTTGTAGAAGAACGGCAGCATCGACAGGCTCAGCAGGAACGCGCCCACGGTGGAGATCTGGTTGAGCAGGGTGAACCCGTCGTCGGGCAGGTAGTCGGCGTAGCGGCGCGGCATGCCCTCGACACCGAGCCAGTGCTGGACCAGGAAGGTCAGGTGGAAGCCGATGAACAGGATCCAGAAGTGCAGCTTGCCCAGCCGCTCGTCGAGCATCCGACCCGTGAACTTGGGCCACCAGAAGTAGAAGCCCGCGAACATCGCGAAGACCACGGTGCCGAAGACGACGTAGTGGAAGTGCGCGACCACGAAGTAGGAGTCCGAGACCTGGAAGTCGAGCGGCGGGCTGGCCAGGATGATGCCGGTCAGACCACCGAACAGGAACGTGGTCAGGAAGCCGATCGACCACAGCATCGGGGTGTCGAAGGACAGCGACCCGCCCCACATCGTGCCGATCCAGTTGAAGAACTTCACGCCGGTCGGCACCGCGATCAAGAACGTCATGCCGGAGAAGAACGGCAGGTTGACCGCGCCTGTGACGAACATGTGGTGCGCCCAGACCGCGACCGAGAGGATCGCGATGCCCAGGGTCGCGCCCACCAGGCCGACGTAGCCGAACAGCGGCTTGCGGCTGAAGACCGGGAAGATCTCGGTCACGATGCCGAAGAACGGCAGCGCGATGATGTAGACCTCCGGGTGGCCGAAGAACCAGAACAGGTGCTGCCACAGGATCGCGCCGCCGTGGGCGGTGTCGAAGACGTTAGCCCCCAGGATGCGGTCCGCTTCGAGCATCAGCAGCGCGCCGGCGAGCACCGGGAAGGCGATGAGCACCAGCAGGCTGGTGATCAAGGTGTTCCACACGAACAACGGCATCCGGAACATGGTCATGCCGGGGGCGCGCATGCAGATGATCGTGGTGATGAAGTTGACCGCGCCCAGGATGGAGCCGAGTCCGGCCATCCACAGACCCATGATCCACAGGTCACCGCCCACGCTGGGGCTGTTGACGGCGTTGGACAGCGGGGTGTATGCGAACCACCCGAAGGAGGCTGCGCCCTCAGGGGTCAGGAAGCCCGATGCGGCGATCAGGCCGCCGAAGAGGAACAGCCAGTAGCTGAACATGTTCAACCGCGGGAACGCGACGTCGGGTGAGCCGATCTGGATCGGCATGATCACGTTGGCGAAGCCGAAGAACAGCGGCGTCGCGAAGAGCAGCAGCATGATCGTGCCGTGCATGGTGAAGAGCTGGTTGTAGAGCTCCTCGTTGACCACCTGCTGGCCCGGGAAAGCCAGCTCGGAGCGGATCACCAAGGCCATCAGGCCACCGATGAGGAACCACGCGAACGAGGTGATCAGGTACATCTTGCCGATCAGCTTGTGATCGGTCGTCGTCATCATCCGCACGGCCAGCTGGCCGAGCGGCTTGCGGGGCTCGCCGGGTGCGGTCGGCCTCTGGGCGGTGGCGGCGCTCACTGGCCCTCTCCTCCGGATCGGGTGGATGCGAGGCCCACCTGGGTGCGGGCGTCCTCGCCTCCGAGGATGGGCAGCTCGGCCTGGACGCCCGTGCTGGCGAGGTTGGAGTCGGCCAGGTCCGCCACGTAGGCGTCGTACTCCTCAGCGCTGACGACCTCGACGTTGAAGAGCATCCGCGAGTGGTAAGCACCGCAGAGCTCATAGCACTTGCCCTTGAAGGTGCCCTCGGTCGTGGGAGTGACCTCGAAGGAGTTCACGCGACCCGGGATGACGTCCATCTTGATCAGGAACGCCGGTACACCGAAGTCGTGGATCACGTCGGGCGAGTGCAGGTTGAAACGCGTGGTCTCACCGACCGGCAGCACCAACGTGGGGATGTCGGTGAGAGTGCCCGCGAGGTAGGCGTAGCCCTCGTAGGGGAACTCGTCGTCCTCGTTGTCCTCGTCAGCTGCCACGTCGACGGCGCCGATGCCGTGGTTGAAGGTCCACGACCACTTCTGGGCGGTCACCTCGACGATGTTGTCGGGGGCTGGGGACTCCTCGAGCACGATGTCCTGGACCCGGATGGTCTGGGCGAAGAACACCACGACCATCATGATCGGCGCGACCGTGTAGAAGATCTCCAGCGGCAGGTTGTAGCGCGTCTGGACCGGGACCTCGTCGTCGCTGCGCCGGCGGTAGGCGACCACCACCCAGGCGATGAGGCCCCACACGACGACACCGGTGATCAGAGCCGCGATCCACGCGCCCTGCCACAGCGCGAGGGTCGACTCGCCCTGCTCGGTGATGGGCTCTGGCATGGCCAGGCGCTCCCACTCACCGCGGGACTCCGACGAACAACCGGCGAGCAGCACGAGGCCGAGGCCGAGCGTGGCGCCCAGGCCCGCACGACGGGCCGAGGCCCGCCGACGTCCTGGTGCCATCTGGGGGAGCTGCAGACTCACGAACGAGCCTTCCTCTCAAGCGATCAGAAGTTGGCGTCAGAGTACCCCGCCCACCAGCCGTCCGGCTGCACAGGGTGGCCTACCGTGGCGGTTGTGACGAATGCCGCGCCGGTCGACCTCGACGCGGCCTCGGGCGAGCCGCTGCACCCCGCGGCGAGCGAGGTCCTGGCCGCGGCGCACGAGCGTGGCTGGGGCGACCCGCGGCGCCTGCACCGGGCCGGCCGCGACGCCCGGCTGCTGCTCGACAACGCCCGCGAGGTGGTGGCCGGGGCGCTGGGGGTGCGCCGCGACGAGGTCTCCTTCACCTCCTCGGGCACCGAGGCCGTGCACCGGGGCCTGCTCGGGCTCCTCGAGGGCCGTGCCGACGGCCGCGACGCCACGCTGCTCAGCGCCGTCGAGCACAGCGCCGTGGGCCACGCCGCCGACTGGTGGGCCCGGCGCAGCGGCGTGCCGGGCGCCGTGGTGCCGGTCGACCGGCACGGGCGGGTCTCCCCCGACGACGTCGTCGACCTGGTCGCGCCCGGCACCGGGGTGGTGGCCCTCCAGGCCGCCAACCACGAGGTCGGCACCGTCCAGCCCGTCGCGGAGGTCGCGGCGCGCCTCGACGGTCGGGTCCCTCTCTTCGTCGACGCCTGCGCCGCCGCCGGGCGACGGGTGCTGCCCCGCGGCTGGGACGCCGCGGCCGCGTCCGCGCACAAGTGGGGCGGCCCGCCCGGCGTGGGGGTGCTGCTGGTGCGCAAGGGCGCCCGCTGGGCCTCCCCCTTCCCCGGTGACGACCGCGTCGACGAGCGCACCTCGGGCTTCGAGAACGTGCCGGCCGCCCTCGCGGCCGCAGCAGCGCTGCAGGCGGTCGTGACCGAGCGCGACGAGGTGGCGACCCGCCAGCACGCCCTGGTCGCCCGCCTGCGCGAGGGCGTCACCGCGATCCCCGACGTCGACGTGGTCGGCGACCCCGACGACCGGCTGCCCCACCTGGTGACCTTCTCGTTCCTCTACGTCGACGGTGAGGCGCTGGTCCACGAGCTCGAGAGGCACGGCTTCGGGGTCGCCAGCGGCTCGGCGTGCACGTCGTCGACCTTCGAGCCCAGCCACGTGCTGGCCGCGATGGGTGCCCTGACCCACGGCAACGCCCGGGTCTCTCTGCACCGCGACACCGGCGCCGAGGACGTCGAGCGGCTGCTCGCGGTGCTGCCCGGGGTGGTCGCCGACCTGCGGGCCCGGGTGGGCATGTGAGCGGGGCGGAGCCCGGCTCGGCCCCGCTCGAGCTCGACTGCCGCGGCCGGCTGTGCCCGCTGCCGGTGATCGACCTGGCCCGGGCGCTGCCCGAGGTGCCGGTCGGCGCGGTCGTGGGTGTCGTCGCCGACGACGCGGCCGCACGGGTCGACGTGCCGGCCTGGTGCCGGATGCGGGGCCAGGACTACCTCGGCGAGGACAGCGCCGAGGACGGCGTGCCCCGCTACCTGGTGCGCCGACGCGCCTAGCGCGCGCCCAGGTGCGGCGCCACGTCGGCGGCCGCGTCGGCGCCGTACGACTCCTCGACCCGGGCCAGGAACTGCTCGGCGGTGAAGCTGTACTCCTGGGTGCCGACGGTCTCGACGACGTACGCCGCGAGCACGCAGCCGACCTGCGCGCTGCGGGTCAGGTCGAGGCCCCACGCGGTCGCGGCGAGGTAGCCGGCACGGAAGGCGTCGCCGACGCCGGTCGGCTCGACCGCGGTGACGTTCTTGGCGGCGGGCACGACGATGTCGTCCTCGCCGGCGCGCAGCACCCGCACGCCGTCGGCGCCCAGGGTGGTGACCTGGACCCCCACCCGGGCCAGCACCTCGTCGGCCGACCAGCCGGTCTTCTGCTGGATCAGGTGCGACTCGTACTCGTTGCTGAAGAGGATCGCGGCGCCCTCGACCAGCGGGCGGATCAGGTCGCCCTCACCGAAGGCGAGCTGCTGGCTGGGGTCGGCGATGAAGGGGTAGCCGCGCTGGCGGCACTCCTCGGTGTGGCGCAGCATCCCGTCGGGGTCGTCGGCGCCGATCAGCACGAACGACGGAGCGCCCACCCTGGCCACGATGGGGGCCAGCTCGATGAGCCGGGCCTCCTTCATCGCACCGGGGTAGAACGAGGCGAACTGCGCCATCGTGGTGTCGGTGGTGCACACGAAGCGGGCGGTGTGCAGCGACTCCGAGATGCGTACGTGGTCGCAGTCGACACCGTGCCGCTCCAGCCAGGAGCGGTAGTCGGCGAAGTCCTCGCCCGCCGAGCCCACCAGCACCGGCCGCAGGCCCAGGCGCGCCATCCCGAAGCACATGTTGGGAGCCACCCCGCCGCGCCGGATCTCGAGGTCGTCGACCAGGAACGAGACCGACAGCTTGTGCAGCTGCTCGACGACCAGGGAGTCCTCGAACTTGCCGGCGAAGCTCATCAGGTGGTCGGTCGCGATCGACCCGGCGACCAGGAGCGGGCCACCGGTCGGGACCACCGCCTGGGCGTCGGCCGCGGGGTCGGCCGCGGGGTCGGTCAGGGGCGTCGAGGAGGTGTCGGGCACGGCGCGAACACTACCTGCGGGTACTGCTGGGAGTACCCCCCAGTAGCCCCTAACGTCGCGACCATGACCTCCTCGACGCCCTCCCCCGGGCCCCTCGGGCCAGCCGCACGGCTCCCCTACGACGACCTTGCCCGCATCAGCGACATGGGTGCCGACTGCGAGGCCGCCGGTCGCGCGCTGCGCCTGCCCGTGGGCCGCGAGGCCACCGCTGCCGCCGCCGTCGCCCGCGCCGCCACCCGCCCCGCGCCCAGCATCCACTTCGCCGACTTCCCCCGCGAGGTGCGCAAGCGCGACATCGAGGTCGGTGAGGCCGCGCAGCGGCTCGCCAACGCGTTGTCGTTGCATCTGGACTGACGCTCCGGCGTACGACGAAGCCCCCGGACCTGGTCGGTCCGGGGGCTTCGGTGTGTCTCAGTGCTGGTGCTGGGCGGTGCTGAGTCCCAGGAGGTCACTGGGTCTCGACACGGCGGTCACGGCTTCGCAGGCTCAGCCGTGCGCCTTGCTCGACCACCGATGACGAGTCCGCTGGCGCGTCCTCGTCCGACCACCAACAGCAAGTCCGCTGGCGCGTCCTTGCTCAGTGGAAGCTGTCGCCGCAGGCGCAGGAGCCGGTCGAGTTGGGGTTGTCGATGGTGAAGCCCTGCTTCTCGATGGTGTCGACGAAGTCGATCATCGCGCCGTTGAGGTAGGGCACGCTCATCCGGTCGACGACGACGCTGACGCCGTCGAAGTCGGTGACGACGTCGCCGTCGAGGGTGCGCTCGTCGAAGAAGAGCTGGTAGCGCAGGCCCGAGCAGCCACCGGGCTGCACGGAGATGCGCAGCGCGAGGTCGTCGCGTCCCTCCTGCTCCAGCAGGCTCTGCACCTTGGCCGCGGCCACCGGGCTCAGGTTGATGCTGTCGGTGCGGCGCTCAGGAGTGGTCTCCACCTGCTCGGTCATGTCTGTGCTCCCAACATGGGTTGCGTGCTGCGTGGTCTGGTGCGGGCCGCCGGCACGTCGTGGACTGCAGCGGTCTCCGGGTCAAGGGTAGGCCACGCCGGGTTATTCCCTCGACCACGTCCGGGCGACCCGCTGACCCAGCGCCTCGAGGCTGCCCACGGGGTCCTCGAAGGCCTGCTGCTCACCGACGAGGTCGACCAGCGAGTACGCCGACTCCACGCCCAGCGCGCGCATCTCCCGCGAGCCGACCAGCACCTGCCCGGCCAGCGCCACGCACGGCCGCAGCGCCTCGGCGGCGACCTCGGCGACGCCGTACGGCACCTTGCCCGAGCGGCTGGAGAAGTCGAAGGCGCCCTCGCCGGTCACCACGAGGTCCGCGGCGCGGGCCCGGCCGGCCAGCCCCACGGCCTCGGCGACCAGGGCGATGCCGGGCTCGCGCACCGCACCCAGGCACAGCAGCGCGTGGCCCAGCCCTCCGGCCGCCCCCGCCCCCTTCTGCAGCGAGGTGCGCCGGTCGGTGGCGGCGGCCAGCCGCTCGAGCCAGCCGTCCACCTCGAGGTGGCGCTCCTCGGCGATGCCCTTCTGGGGGCCGTAGGTCTTGGTGGCGCCGAACAGGCCGGTCAGCGGGTTGTCGACGTCGCTGGCGGCGACGAGCCGCACCCGGCCCACGCGCTCGCGCGCCGGAGCCAGGTCGACGGCGACGAGATCACCGAAGCGGGCCGGGCCGGAGTCCAGCCGACCGGTCTCGGTCGTGGCGCCCAGGGCGTGCAGCAGCCCCGCTCCCCCGTCGTTGGTGCCGCTGCCGCCGAGGCCCACCACGACCGTGGTGGCGCCGGTCGCCAGCGCCGCCAGCAGCAGCTGGCCCACGCCGACGGTGGTCGCGAGCTCGGGGTCGCCCTCGGCGGCCAGGTGCCGCCCGCAGGCCTGCGCGGTCTCGACGTACGCCGTCTCGCCGACGACCAGCACCGTGGCCGGCACCTCCTCGCCGTGCGGGCCGCTCACCGTCGAGACCAGCAGCTCGCCGCCCAGGGTGGCGTGCAGCACGTCGACGAAGCCGGGGCCGCCGTCCGACATCGGCGCCAGGTCGAGCTCGTCGCCGGGCGCGTGGCGCCGCCAGCCCGCGGCGATCGCCTCGGCGGCCTCCACGGCGGTGAGGGTGCCGGCGAACTTGTCAGGGGCGACCAGGACTCGCATGGGCGCATCCTCGCAGCCGCGGGCGGGCCCGGCCACGGCGCTGCCGCCTACGGTGGGCAGGTGCCGAGCCCGACCGCCGCCATCCGCCCGATGCGCCCCGACGACGTCGCCGAGGCCGAGCAGGTCAGCTCGGAGAGCTTCCACGCGCTCGACCGGCTCACGCTGCCCCGCGCCTGGCCCGAGCCGGAGCCGCGGCAGGGCGGCCGGAGCCGGTCGTGACAGGCCCGCACCCAGCACCTGCTGCGCACCGACCCGGGCGGCTGCTGGGTGGCCGAGGAGGACGGCACGATGGTGGGGGTCGTGACCTCGCTGGTGCGCGAGGGCACCTGGATCCTCTCGACGTACGCCGTGCGGCCGGGCCACCAGGGCCGCGGCGTCGGCAAGCCGCTGCTGGCGGCAGCGCTGCACCACGGCCGGGGCGCCCTGCGCGGCATGCTGTCGAGCTCGGCCGACCCCCGCGCGGTCCGCGTCTACCGCCAGGCCGGGCTCTCGCTGCACCCGCAGATGGTGCTGCGCGGCACCCTCGACCGCACCGCGATCCCGCTCGGCACGGGCGACAAGGTGCGCGAGGGCAGCGCCGGTGACCAGGACCTGCTCGACTCGGTCGACCGGCAGGCCCGCGGGAGCGCGCACGGCGCCGACCACCCCCTGCTCATGACGCAGTCGCGGCTGCTGCTCTCCGAGACCTCCACCGGGTCCGGCTACGCCTACGCATACCCTGACGGCCGGGTGGCGCTGCTGGCCGCGACGAACCGCCGCACGGCCGGGCGGCTGCTGTGGTCGGCGCTGGCCGACGGGCCCGAGCAGACCGAGGTCGCGCACGTCACCGCGGCCAACGAGTGGGCCCTCGACATCGGTCTGGCCGCCCGGCTGGAGGTCTGGACGGTGGGCTACCTGGCGCTGCGGGCGATGCGTCCGCCGTCGCCGTACCTGCACCACGGCTCGCTGCTGTGAGGTCGGCGCCTACGATGGGGCCATGACGACCGTCGACCTCCCGCTGCTGCCGCTCGGCCGTGGCGTCGACCTGCAGTCCGAGCGCGGGGTCGAGTGCCCCGGTGACCTGCCGGCCGCGTCCGACCCCGACCTGGTCGCGCGTGCGCGCGCGGCCAAGGAGGCGCTGGGCGAGCGCGTCTTCGTGCTGGGCCACCACTACCAGCGCGACGAGGTCATCCAGTTCGCCGACGTCACGGGCGACTCCTTCAAGCTGGCCCGCGAGGCCGCGGCCCGCCCCGACGCCGAGTTCATCGTCTTCTGCGGCGTGCACTTCATGGCCGAGTCGGCCGACATCCTGACCTCCCCCGACCAGCAGGTCGTGCTGCCCGACCTCGCGGCCGGCTGCTCGATGGCCGACATGGCCCGCCTGCAGCAGGTCGAGACCGCCTGGGACGCGATGGCCGAGGCCGGCATCCAGGACGCCGTGGTGCCGGTGACCTACATGAACTCCAGCGCCGACATCAAGGCCTTCTGCGGGCGCAACGGCGGCGTCGTGTGCACCTCCAGCAACGCCGAGGTCGCGCTGGAGTGGGCCTACGACCAGTTGCCCGACGTCGAGGGTGGCGCCAAGGTCCTCTTCCTGCCCGACCAGCACCTGGGCCGCAACACCGCCGTGCTGCAGATGGGCCTCACCCTCGAGGACTGCGTGGTCTGGGACCCGCACCGCCCCAGCGGCGGCCTGACCCCCGAGCAGCTGCGCGACGCCAAGATGATCCTGTGGAAGGGCCACTGCTCGGTGCACGGCCGCTTCTCCCCCGACGTCGTCGACGCGCTGCGCGCCCAGGACCCTGACATCCAGATCCTGGTGCACCCCGAGTGCCGTCACGAGGTCGTGCTCAAGGCCGACCTGGTCGGCTCGACCGAGTTCATCATCCAGACCATCGAGGCCGCCCCGGCCGGCTCGTCGTGGGCCATCGGCACCGAGCTCAACCTCGTCAAGCGCCTGGCCGACAGCCACCCCGACAAGTCCATCGCCTTCCTCGACCGCACCGTGTGCTACTGCTCGACGATGAACCGCATCGACCTGCCGCACCTGGTCTGGGCGCTCGAGTCGCTGGCGGCCGGCACCGTGGTCAACCGCATCGAGGTCGACGCCGACACCGAGCGGGAGGCGCTGGTCGCCCTCGAGCGGATGCTGGCGCTGCCCGGTCGCACCGCCAAGGACTGACGCACGAGCAGTCACTTCCGCACCGTCGACCAGTCACTTTCGCACCGGCCTGGGGGTCGGAGTGACCGGTCGGTGGTGCGAAGGTGACTGCTCGTCGCGGGTGACTACTGCTCGCGGGCCGGCAGCTCGAACCACACCGTGGTGCCGCCGCCGGGCGTCTCCTCGATCCCGATGGTTCCGCCGTGCGCGTCGACCACGCGACGCACGGTCGCGAGGCCGATCCCCGAGCCGGGTACGTCGGCGTGGGTGCGGGTGAGCGGCTCGAAGACGCGCTCACGGTCCTCGGGCGCGATGCCGAGCCCGTGGTCGACCACCTCGACGCGCCAGCCGGCAGCGGCCGGTCTCGCGTGCACGCGGATCCGGGCGCTCTGGCCCGCGGGCACGAACTTCGCGGCGTTGGCCACCAGGTTCTGCACCACGGCCCGCAGCTGCACCGGGTCGCCGGTGACCACCGGCAGCTCGCCGACCTCGAGGCTCGCACCGCCCAGCGCCCCGGCCAGGTCGTCGCGCACGTCCTGGACCAGCCCGCCCAGGTCGACCGGCTTGCTGGCGATCTGGCCACCGATGCGGGCGTAGGCGAGCAGGTCGTCGATCAGCGCCTGCATCCGCTCCGACCCCTTCTCGGCCCGCCCGACGAGGTACTCGGCCGTGACCGGGTCGAGCCCTCCGGCCTCGACCTCCTCGGCGAGCATCGAGAGCGACATCCGCACCGCCGTGAGCGGGTTGCGCAGGTCGTGGCTCACCTGGCCCGCGAAGGCTGTCAGCTGGCTGTTGGAGCGCTGCAGCTCGTCGCGCACCCGCTCGAGCTCGCAGACCGACGAGGCCAGCTCACGGGTGCGCAGCTCGAGCTCGAGCAGGTCGACGACCCGCTCGGCCAGCTCGGCCAGGGCACGCTCCTGGTCGTCGGTGATCTCACGGGGCACGGTGTCGAAGACGCACAGGGTCCCGATCACCACTCCGTGGGGGGTGACGAGCTGGTGGGTGGCGTAGAAGCGCACGTCGCCGATCTCCCCGGTGACGAACGGGTTGTCGGCGAAGCGGGGGTCCTGGGAGGCGTCGGGGACCACCACCGGGACGCCCTCGTGCAGCACCACGTTGCACATCGAGTCCTCGCGGGTGCACACGGAGGCGTCGAATCCCTTCGTGGCGATCTGGTGCTGGGCGACGTCGGTGATCAGGTTGATGGTCGCCAGGGGCACGCCGGCGACCTGGGCCGCGATGTCGACCAGCGCGACGAGGTCGCTGCGGGGCGGGTCGAGCAGCACCTGGTAGCGGTCGATCTCCAGGACCCGGCGCCGGTCCTCCACGACGGGGGCGTGGTCCGACAGCTGCTCCAGCACGCGTTCCTCCAGTCGTCCGGCCGGGGCCGGGCAGGAGGGAGTGGTGCCACGGCGGGACGGCGCCCAGTCTAGGGAGCCCTCCTGACGTGCCGCACCCGTAAGCGAGGCGCGTCCTGCAAAGACTCTCGGCGGGCCGGGACCGGAGGCCCTAGAGGCCCGGCGCACCCCACAGCGCGAGCCAGCGCGACGTCTGCTGCTCGACCGGCAGCTCCCGGCTCAGCGTCTCGCGCAGGTTGATCTCGAGCAGGCTGTCGCGCTGCCGCGCGCCGCCGGGCTGCGGGGCGAAGGGGTAGAAGGTGCCCTGCTTGTAGAGGTAGACCAGACCGACGCGGCGTCCGGCGGCGTCCTCGAAGGGCACCAGCGAGCACAGCAGCCCCGGCCCGAAGCCCTGCGACTCCAGGGTGGTGTTGACCGCGTGCAGGTCGGTGACCAGGCCCCCGACGTCGTCGGGGTCGTCGTCGACGACCAGCCACGTGTAGCCGAACTCGTCGTGGGAGGTGCTGACCTCGGGGGCGTCGGCGGCGTTGCGCAGCAGGGTCAGGATCTCGGCCTCGGTCTCGGCGAAGGCCGCCCCACCGGCCGCGCGGTAGCAGACCGAGCCGAGCCCGGTGGGCCGCAGGCCCAGCGAGGCCTGCAGCGTGATCGCGGCGCTCGGCACCCCGAAGAGCGCGTCGAGGTCGGCCTGCTTGGGCCGCGTGCGGCCCAGGATCGAGTCGAGGAATCCCATCGCGCAGCGCCTCAGCCCGTCGGACGGCCGAGCTCGGCCTGGATCTTGGCCAGCTGCTCGAGGCGCTGCTCGAGGCTGGGGTGGGTCGAGGTGAGCGTCTTGAGCGACACGCCCTTGATCGCGGGGGCGATGAAGAAGGCGTTCATCGACTTGCTCGCGCGCAGGTCGCGCTCGGGGATGGTGTTGATCTCCCCGGTGATCTTCTGCAGCGCCGAGGCCAGCGCCTGCGGCTTCATGGTCAGGTAGGCGCCCGCCCGGTCGGCCGAGAGCTCGCGGTAGCGCGAGAGCACCTTGAGCAGCAGGAAGCTGATCGCGTAGGTGACCAGGCTGACCAGCAGCACCAGGAGCCAGACCGGCAGGGCGTTGTTGCCGTCGCGGCGGTTGCCGCCGAAGAACATGCCGTAGCGCGAGCCCTGGGCGAGCATCCCGGCCAGGATGCCGGCCGAGGAGGCCACGGTCATCACCAGCACGTCGCGGTGCGCCACGTGCGAGAGCTCGTGGGCCAGCACGCCCTCGAGCTCCTCGGCGTCGAGGGTGCGCAGGATGCCCGTGGTGACCACGACGATGGCGCGTTCGGGCGAGCGGCCGGTGGCGAAGGCGTTGGGCACGTGGGTGTCGGAGATCCCGACCCTCGGCTTGGGCATGTCGGCCATCGCGCACAGCCGGTCGATCATCCCGTGCAGCTCGGGGGCCTGCTCGGGGGTCACCTCGCGCGCCCCCATCGCGCGCATCGCGACCTTGTCGGAGGAGTACCACTGCCACCAGACCACGCCGAGGCCGCCGACCCCGATGAGCAGGGCGATGCCGGGGCTGCCGCTCTGGGCGAAGACCCCCATCAGCACCGCGACCAGCCCCACGAAGAGGAAGCCGAGCAGGAACATGACCAGGGTCATCCGGGCGGTCAGCCCGGCGTCGCCGACGAAACGCGTGCGTGCCATGCCCTCATCCTCCCCCGTGGTCCAAGCAGCCTGGGCGGCGCCCGGTCGGTCGTCGTCCAGGCGCCGATCCCGATCCCCTGGGGATCAGCCCGGGATCAGCCCGTCGCCGCTGAGCATCTGCGCGACCTCGGCCATCGTGGCGTCGGCCGGGGGCAGGATCAGGTCGGACTCGTCGAGGCTGTCGAGCTGGTGCGGGGCGGCCTCGGCACGCACCGCCTGCAGCAGCGCGGCGAGCGCCGTGGTGAAGGCGGCCTCGTCGCCGGCCTCCACGGCCGCCTCGACCTCGGCGTCCAGCGTGTTCAGGCGCTCCATGGCCTCGTCGGGGACGTCGAGCTGGCCCTCGCCGAGGATGCGGACGATCATGCCCGGTCCTCGGGACGCTCGACCTTCTCGCCCTCCGGCTGCGAGTCGAGGATGTCGCCCCCGCTCTCGAGCTGGCCGGGCTGGGCGGAGCCCTTGAGCCGGGCCAGCTCGGCCTCGACGTCGGAGTGGCTGCTCATCGCGTCGAGCTCGCGGGAGATGTCGTCGCCGCGGTTCAGCGAGCTCGCGTCATCGAGCGCCCCGGAGGCGATCAGCTCGTCGATGGCGCCGGCGCGCGCCTGCATGTTGGCCGTCTTGTCCTCGGCGCGCTGGATCGCCATGCCGACGTCGCCCATCTCCTCGCCGATCCCCGACATCGCCTCGTTGATGCGGGTCTGCGCCTCGGCGGCGGTGTAGGTCGCCTTGATCGTCTCCTTGCGGGTGCGGAAGGACTCGACCTTGGCCTGCAGCCGCTGCTGGGCCAGGGTGAGCTTCTCCTCCTCACCCTGCAGCTGCGCGTGCTGGGCGCGCAGGTCGTCGATCTGCTGGGTCAGCGCCGACTTGCGGGTCAGCGCCTCGCGGGCCAGGTCCTCGCGCTCGACCGAGATCGCCTTCTGCGCCTGGGTCTGCAGCTTGTCGGACTGCTGCTGCAGCTGGTTCATCTGCAGCTCCACGCGCTTGCGCGAGGTGGCCACGTCGGCGACGCCGCGACGTACCTTGGAGAGCAGGTCCAGCTGGCGCTGGTAGCTGTAGTCGAGGGTCTGACGCGGGTCCTCCGCGCGGTCGAGGGCCGTGTTGGCCTTCGAGCGGAAGATCAAGGTCATGCGCTTCCAGAGGCTCATGGTGGTGCGGTCCCTCTTCCGGTCGGTCGCGTGTGGTGCTGCGGGTCACCTCACCTTACGGCTCGACGGCAAGGTGCCGCGAGGGGGCCGCGGTGGCTCGCCGGTAGGCTGGAGGGCCCAGCCGTCCCACCCCCGGTCGCCCGCGCGGCGTCCCCCACCAGAAGGTCCAGCGTTGTTCCGTCGCAGCAAGAGCGAGCCCGTCCCGGACACCACCTCCTCCGCCGTCCCCGGCGCCGGGCCCACGACCGAGCGGCCCAGCACCAAGGGTCGCCCCACGCCGACGCGCAAGGAGGCCGAGGCGATGGCCCGGGCCCGGGCCAAGCCGCCGCGGACCCGCCGCGAGATGGCCCAGGCCCAGCGCTCGGCGCGCGGCGAGTCGACCGCCCGGGTCAAGGCCGGCATGAAGGCCGGCGAGGAGCGCTACCTGATGGCCCGCGACAAGGGCCCGGTGCGCCGCTTCACCCGCGACTTCGTCGACGCCCGCTTCTCCTTCGTCGAGCTGATGATCCCCATCCTGCTGGTGACGATGGTCCTCAGCTACTCCGGCAACGCCGGGCTGGCCAGCTTCGGCAGCTCGGTGCTGCTGCTGGCGATGCTGCTGGTGGTCATGGACATGGTGCTGCTGCGCTTCCGCCTGCGTCGTGAGCTCGTCGCACGCTTCCCCGACGACTCGCACAAGGGCACCACCTACTACGCCATCACCCGCGCCATGCAGATGCGCTTCATGCGCCTGCCCAAGACGCAGGTCAAGATGGGGCAGAGCCTGCCCGAGCACTACCGCTAGGCCGGCGCCGTGGGGCCGCTGGAGGCCGTGGGCCTGGCTGCGGGCCTGCTCGGTGCCGTGCTCTTCGGGTGCGGCGCGGTCGCCCAGGCCCATGGCGTACGCCGTCACCCGGTGCCGCCAGGGCACCTGCCCGGCTTCGTGGCGCGCTCGGTGCGCGACCCGTGGACGTGGCTGGTGCTGGCCGCCTACCTCGGCGGCTTCCTGCTGCACGTCGTGGCCATCTGGTGGCTGCCGCTCTACCTGGCCCAAGCCACGGTGGCCATGGCGCTGCCGGTCGCGGCGCTGGCCCAGCGCCACGTCGAGGAGCCGCTGGGGCTAGCGCACTGGACCTCGGTGGGGCTGGTCGTGCTCGGGCTGACGCTCCTGGCGGCGGGCTCGGGCAGCGCCGGCGCGACCCGCACCGACCCGGTGCTGGCGCTGGTGCTGGCCCTCGCGGCGCTCGCCCTCGCCCTGGCCAGCGTGCTGCGCCACCGCCTGGGCCCCGCCGGGCTGGGAGCGCTCGCCGGGCTCGGCTACGCGGGCTCGGCGGTGGCGGTGCGGGGCGTGCAGCTGCCGGTGGACGGACCGGTGCTGGTCTGCGCCCTGGCGGTGCCGTCCTTCAGCCTGGTGGCCTTCTGGCTCTACTCGCTGGGCATGGACCGCGCCGCGGTGTCGTCGGCCACGGCACCGATGAACGTGGGCCAGACGTTCGTGCCGGCGGCCGTGGGGGTGGCCCTGCTCGGCGACACCGTGCGGCACGGCTGGGAGCCCGTGGTGCTGCTGGGGCTGGTCGTCTCGACGTGGGGAGCGGTGCGGCTGGGCCGCGCGGGTGACCTGGCCCGTCCGCACCGCCCCACGGACCAGGGCTCAGCCGAACTCGCGCCGAGCGGGTGAGACCGTCTTCGCCGGGTCGCGCTCGACGACGGGCGCGACGGCCTCGTCGATGGCGGCCATCAGGTCGTCGTCGAGGCGCACCCCGGCGGCCTTGACGTTGTCGCTGACCTGCTCGGGCCGGCTGGCGCCGATGATCGCCGACGAGACGTTGGGGTTCTGCAGCACCCAGGCGACGGCCAGCTGGGCCATCGACAGCCCGGCCTGCTCGGCCAGCGGCTCGAGCTTCTCGACCCGCTGCAGCACGTCGTCCTGCAGCCAGCGGCTGATCATCTTGTCGCCGCCCTTCTCGTCGGTCGCGCGCGAGCCCGCCGGGTGGTCCTGGCCGACGCGGTACTTGCCGGTCAGCACCCCCTGCGCGATCGGGGACCAGACGACCTGGCCCATGCCGAGCTCCTCGCAGGTGGGCACCACCTCGGACTCGATGACGCGCCACAGCAGGTTGTACTGCGGCTGGTTGGAGACGAGCGGGATGCGCAGCTCGCGGGCCAGCGCGTGGGCCGCGCGGATCTCCTCGGCGCGCCACTCCGAGACCCCGATGTAGTGCGCCTTGCCGGCGTGCACGACGTCGGCGAAGGCCTCCATCGTCTCCTCCAGCGGCGTCTCGTGGTCGTAGCGGTGCGCCTGGTAGAGGTCGACGTGGTCGGTCTGGAGGCGACGCAGCGAGGCGTCGATCGACTCCATGATGTGCTTGCGCGAGAGCCCGTGGTCGTTGTGCGCGCCGGGGCCGGTGGGCCAGTAGACCTTCGTGAAGATCTCCAGGCCCTCGCGGCGCTCGCCGGCGAGGGCCTTGCCCAGCACCGTCTCGGCCGCGGTGTTCGCGTAGACGTCGGCCGTGTCGAACGTGGTGATGCCCTCGTCGAGGGCCTGGCGCACGCAGGCCAGCGCGGCGTCCTCCTCGACCTGCGAGCCGTGGGTGAGCCAGTTGCCGTACGAGATGGCCGAGACCTTCAGGCCACTCTTTCCGAGGTTGCGGATCTCCATGCCTCCAACCTACCCACGGCGTCTCACCCCACCGGAGGGCCCGCGGTCGCGGCTGCGAGGATGAGGCCATGAGCAGCCCCACCGCCGACGTGTCCGTGCGCGTGGCCTGGGCCGAGGACGCCGCGGCCGTCGCCGCCCTGCAGCTGCGCGCCTGGCCGGTGATGTACGCCGGGCTGGTCCCCGCCGAGTCGCTGCCCTCGGGCCCCGAGGCCCTCGAGGCCGTGACCGCCGCGTGGACCCAGGCCCTCGCGCGCCCGGCCGACGCCCGGCACCGCACCCTCGTGGCGCTCGAGCGCAACCGCGTGGTCGGCTTCGCGATCACCACACCGGCCACCGACCCCGACTGCGACCCGGTCTCCGACGGCGAGCTCACCGAGCTGGTCCTCGACCCGGAGGAGCGTGGCAAGGGCCACGGGTCGCGGTTGCAGCAGGCGGCCGTCGACACGCTGCGCGCCGACCGCTTCACCCGGGCCGTGACCTGGTTGGTGGCCACCGACGACACGACCCGTGCCTTCCTCGTCGGCGCCGGCTGGGACAGCGACGGGGCGCACCGCGAGCTCGACCTCGACGGCAGCGGCACGGTCACCGTGAAGCAGGTCCGCCTGCACACCGCCCTCGTCTGAGGACCGCCAGCCCGACCACCGCCGACCACCGCCGACCACCGGGTCCCGGTGTCACCTGTACGGGCGGGATTGCCGAGGGCCCACCAGGGTAAAGGAACGGGTGGATGGACGCGGCCACCGTGGCCGCACCGGATCGAAGGACCCTCCTCATGCTCGGACCGCTCCCCCGGCTGCACCGCTCGGTGCTCGTCGCCCTGCTGGTCTGCCTCGGCGCGCTGACCGGCCTCTCCGTGGCTCTCGGCAGCCCGGGCGTCCCGGTGGCCCTCGCGACGCTCGCCGGCGCCGGCGCCGGTGCGCTGCTCGGGCTGGTGCTCGACGGGGGCTGGCCGAGCGCGCACACGGGCGCGCACACCGCCCCCGCGCTGCGCCACCCCCGCGGCCGGACCTGAGCCCGCGCGCGACGCGCGGCACCCACGACACCTAGAGTCCCGGGCGTGACCGGCGCGCCCCTTCCTCCTCCCCCCGGCGAGAGCGTGACCGCCGAGCGGCGGGCGGTGGTGCGCGACAGCCTCGGCGTCGCCCTCGCGACCGGCACGTACGGCGTCTCGTTCGGCGCCGTGTCGGTGGCCTCGGGGCTCTCGGTCGCCCAGACCTGCGCGCTGTCGCTGGTGATGTTCACCGGTGCCTCGCAGTTCGCCCTGGTGGGCGTGGTCGCGTCGGGCGGGGCCCCGGTCTCGGCGGCGGCCACCGCGTGGCTGCTGGGCACCCGCAACACCCTCTACGGCCTTCGGCTCGGCCCGTTGCTGGGCTGGCGGGGTCGCCGCCGGGCGCTGGGTGCCCACCTGGTCATCGACGAGTCGACGGCGATGTCGGTGACCCGTGGCGACCCCTCCCTGGCCAGGCTCGGCTTCCTGGTCACCGGCGGCGGCATCTTCGTGCTGTGGAACCTGTTCACCCTGCTCGGCGCGGTCGGCGGCACGGTGCTCGGCGACCCGCGCACCTACGGCCTCGACGCCGCGGTCGGAGCGGCCTTCCTGGCGCTGCTGTGGCCGCGCCTCGCCGACCCCGTGCACCGGGTCGCGGCACTCCTGGCCGCAGCCGTCGCGCTGGGGCTCGTCCCCGTCACAGCGGCGGGCGTACCCGTGCTGGCCGCAGGTGGCGTCGCGCTGCTCATGGGGCTGCTCCCGCGCCGGGGGGCACCGTGAGCGGGCTGTGGCTGGCGGTGCTGGCCGGCGGTGT
Source organism: Nocardioides sp. 31GB23 (assembly GCF_040012395.1). Taxonomy (NCBI): domain Bacteria; kingdom Bacillati; phylum Actinomycetota; class Actinomycetes; order Propionibacteriales; family Nocardioidaceae; genus Nocardioides; species Nocardioides sp. 31GB23. Next base: position 56,578 of record NZ_JBDYKJ010000016.1, read on the forward strand.
CGGCTGCTACCTGCTCAAGCTCGCCGGCCTGGCGGTGCCCGCGTCGGTGCTCGACCGGGGCTGGGTGCGCCGCACCGCCGACCTGGTGCCGGTCGCCCTGCTCGCCGCGCTGGTGGCGGTGCAGGTGGGCAGCGACGGCCAGCGGTTGGTGCTCGACGCCCGGGCGGCCGGTCTCGGGGCGGCCGTGGTGCTGCTGGCGCTGCGCGCCCCCTTCCTGCTCGTGGTCGCCGGCGCGGCCACCACCGCGGCGCTGCTGCGACTGCTGACCGGGTGAGACCGACCGGGCAGCGACCGGAGCCGGTGCACGCCCCTCGAGCGTGCGCCGGCTCCGGTCGGGGCCACTGGCGTCAGGACACCGAGACCGCGCTCCAGGCGGCTGCGACCGCGCTCGCCTGGGTGCTGCCGGCGCCGTACAGGTCGCGGGCCGCCGCCAGGGTGGCGGTGCGGGCCTGGGCGTAGGTGGTGCTCGAGGTCATGTAGACGTTGAGCGCCCGGAACCAGATGTCGGCGGCCGCCTCGCGCCCGATGCCGGTGATGGTCGAGCCGTTGCAGGTGGTCGAGCTGTGCGCGACCCCGCCGAAGGTCGTGGAGCCCGACCCCTCGGCCAGCAGGTAGAAGAAGTGGTTGCCCACCCCCGAGGAGTAGTGCACGTCGAGGTTCTTGGTGTTGCTCGACCAGCAGTTGGGCGACTTGCCGTCGGCGATCGGGTCGTCCATGCGACGGAAGCCGCGCCCGTTGCGCAGGTCGAACTCCTCACCCACCAGGTAGTCGCCGGGGTCCTCGCTGTTGGCGGCGTAGAACTCGACCATGGTGCCGAAGATGTCGGAGGTGGCCTCGTTGAGACCACCCGACTCCCCCGAGTAGGTCAGGTTCGCGGTGTTCTGGGTGACGCCGTGGGTCATCTCGTGCCCCGCCACGTCGAGGGAGACCAGCGGGCCGTAGTCGACGCCGTCGCCGTCGCCGTAGGTCATCTTCTGGCCGTCCCAGAAGGCGTTGACGTAGTCACGCCCGTAGTGCACCCGGTTGTAGGAGCCCGAGCCGTTGCCGAAGATGCCGTTGCGCCCGTGCTCGCCCTTGAAGTAGTCCCACGTCACGGCGGTGCCGTACTGGGCGTCGACGGCGGCGGTGTCGGGGTCCGCGCCGGTGCCGTCGCCGAACGTGGTGCTCGGGCTGGTCACGATCGTGCCGGTCTTGCAGCCCCATCCGAAGGCCGAGCACGCGAAGCCGTCGGTCGCACCGTTCATGTCGGTCGTGTGGTTGCCGCCGCGCGTGGCGTCGCGCAGCTCGTACGAGGAGCCCTTCTGCGTCACCTGCAGGGCGACGGTGCCGCTGTAGAGCGACTCGCCCTGCCCGTCGGCGGTGTGGATCTGCTCCTCGCGCCGCAGCACCCGGCCCGTGCGGGCGTCGACGTAGCTGGCCAGGCGGCTGGGGGTGCCGTCCGCGCGCACCCCGGTGGTCACGACCTCCCAGGCCAGCACCGGCTCGGCGCCGTGGGCGTCGACGACCAGCGTGGGGCGACCCGACCGCTCGAGCTGCGCGACCTCGCGCAGCGCCTTGGCCGGCGCCAGGGCACGGGTGCCGGCGGCGTCGGCGCCGAGCGTCGGGGTGGTGCCCAGCGCCAGCGGCGCGTCGAGCGTCTGCGAGACGCCCCTCCAGGCGTCGCTCCCGGCCCCCTGGTGCACGACGAGGTCGCCGCCGAGCACCCGCAGGCCGCGGAAGGTGCGCTCCATGCGCACGTGGGTCGCACCGTCGGGGTCGACGACGGTGTCGGTGACCTCCACCGCCTGTCCGGTGCTCGCCCGGGCGGCACGCGGGTGGGCGCGCAGCGCCTCGACTGCTGCGGCCGCGACGCGGGCGTCGTCGCCCCGGTCGGCGCTGCTCGGGCCGGTGATCGTGGTGGTCGGTGCGGTCGGTGCGGCCTGGCTGGTCGCGGCGGTCGCGGTGGCGACGCCGAGGCTGCCGACGGCGAGCACGGCGGCGGTGGCCAGCCCCATGGTGGTCTTCATCCGGTTCCTCTCTCCCGCGACGCCTCCGAGCGGGCGTCGCGGCACCGACCCTGTCCCACGACAGGGGCGGGAGGAACCAGGTGGCCGCCTCAGCTTCTCGCGCTGCAGGAAGGTGAGGCAGCCCCGCTCAGGCGTCGAGGTCGAGCAGGTGCTCGAGGCCGACCGTGAGCCCCGGGCGCCCGGTGATGGCCCGCAGGCCGGTGAGCACGCCGGGGGTGAACGAGGCGCGGTCGAGGGAGTCGTGCCGGATGGTCAGCGTCTCCCCCACCCCGCCCAGCACGACCTCCTGGTGCGCGACCAGCCCGCGGATGCGCAGTCCGTGCACCCGGATGCCCTCGACGTCGGCGCCGCGGGCCCCCTCGAGAGCGGTCGAGGTGGCGTCGGGCACCGGCGCGCAGCCCGCCTCGCGTCGCGCTGCCGCGACCAGCTCGGCGGTGCGCCGGGCGGTCCCGGAGGGCGCGTCGGCCTTGTCGGGGTGGTGCAGCTCGACGATCTCGACCGACTCGTAGAACTTCGCCGCGGCCGCGGCGAAGCGCATCATCAGCACCGCACCGATGGAGAAGTTGGGGGCGACCAGCACGCCGGTGCCGGGTGAGTCGGCCAGCCACCCGCGCAGGGTGGCCAGGCGGTCCTCGTCGAAGCCGGTCGTGCCGACGACGGCGTGGATGCCGTGGCCGATGCAGAACTCCAGGTTGTCCATCACGACGTCGGGGTGGGTGAAGTCGACGACGGCCCGGGCCCCGGCGCGCACCAGCGTCTCGAGGTCGTCACCGGCGTCCACCTCGGCGACCAGGCGGGTGTCCTCGGCGGCCTCGACGGCCCGGCACACCTCGCTGCCGACCTTGCCCCGCGCGCCCAGCACGCCTACCTCCAGCACGCTCTCGCCACCGTGTCCTCGCTCCTGGTCCGTCACGACCACCCAGCCTCCCACACGTGCTGCGCGACACGCGGGAAGCGTCCAGGGGGGACCTCCGCGACACGCGAGGCAGAGTTTCTGGCAGGCTGCTGCCATGGCACTGCAGACGATTCCGGCACGGATCCGGTGGGCGGTCGACATCATGGACCTCCAGCCGAACGACCACGTGCTCGAGATCGGCTGCGGCCCGGGGGCCGGGGCCGAGCTGATCTGCAGCCGGGTGAGCGCCGGCAAGGTGTTCGCCATCGACCGTTCCGAGTCGGGTGTCGACCGCACCAAGCGGCGCTGCGCGCAGTACGTCGAGGCCGGGCGGCTCACCGTGCGCCAGATCGACCTCGCGACGCTGCGGGTGCCGGTCAAGCGCCTGACCAAGGTCTACGCGTTCAACGTCAACCTCTTCTGGGTGCGCGACTGCGCCGACGAGATCGCGCTGCTGCACGAGCGGGTGCTCCCGGGGGGTGCGGTCTACCTGTTCTTCGAGGCGACCCGGCCCGAGCAGGTGCCCACCATCGTCGAGAAGGCCTCGGGGGCGCTGGCCCAGGGCGGCTTCCGGGTCTCGGTGGTCCAGCGCAAGGCTCCCGCCGTGGTCGGCATCATCGGCAAGCGCATCGGCTGAGCCGACCACGCGCCACCCGGGCGGCGTGACGTCCGCCTCCACTACGCCGGGGGGATCTACGCCGGGGAATCAGCAGGGAGGCGACGACGCTCTCCCCCTATGACAACCCTCGCACTCATCGGCAGCGGCAACATCGGCAGCGGCGTGGCCCGGCTGGCCGTCGCCGCCGGCCACGACGTCGTCCTGAGCAACTCCCGCGGTCCCGAGACCCTGAGCGACCTGGTGGCCGAGCTGGGCCCCCGCGCCCGTGCCGCCACCGCCGAGGAGGCGGCCCGGGCCGGTGACGTCGTCGTCGTGACGGTGCCCCTCAAGGCGGTGCCCTCGCTGCCGGCGCAGGACCTGGCCGGGCGCCTGGTCCTCGACACCAGCAACTACTACCCGCAGCGCGACGGCAACGTCGCCGCGCTCGACGACCGCAGCACCACCACCAGCGCCTGGGTCCAGCAGCACCTGCCCGGCGCGCGCGTCGTGAAGGTCTTCAACAACATCTTCTACGGCCACCTGCCCGAGCTGGCCCGGCCCTCGGGCTCCCCCGAGCGCTCGGCGCTGCCGGTCGCCGGTGACGACGAGGCGGCGCTGCGCGAGGCCACCGCGTTCCTCGACACGCTGGGCTACGACACCGTCGTGGCCGGCGACCTCGCCGAGAGCTGGCGCTTCGAGCCCGGTACGCCGGCCTACGGCGCGGTCTACTTCGACCCCGACGCCGACGCCTCGGCCGCCACGCCGGGCCAGGCCGCGGGGATGCCGCCGTCCTCCCCCACCCCGGCCAGCGACGTACGCCGCGTGCTCGACGCCGCGCGCAACGAGGGCCCCGTCGGGGGCTGAGCCCACGCGGTCGGCCCGGCCCCTAGGCCGGGCCGACCACCGCGAGGACCTCGGGTCGCGCGAACACGTCGGCGGCCACCTCGCGCACCTGCTCGAGCGTGACGGCGTCGATGCGGCGCAGCACCTCCTCGATGCCCAGCAGCTCGGTGTGCACCAGCTCGGCCTTGCCGATGCGGGCCATCCGCGAGCCGGAGTCCTCCAGGCCCAGCACGAGGCCACCGCGCAGCTGGCCCTGGCCGCGGGACAGCTCCTCGGCGCTGATGCCCTCGGCCGCCACCTTGGCCAGCTCGGCGCGCACCACCTCGAGCACCGCGTCGAGCTTGCCCGGCAGGCAGCCCACCCCGACGCCCACCAGCCCGGAGTCGGCGTGGTGCCCGGCGAAGGAGTAGACGGAGTAGGCCAGGCCGCGCACCTCGCGCACCTCCTGGAACAGCCGGCTGGACGTGCCCCCGCCCAGGGCGGTGTTGAGCACGCCGAGCGCGAAGCGGCGCGGGTCGTCGCGGCGCAGCCCCTCCATGCCCAGCACCACGTTGACCTGCTCGAAGGGGCGCTTCTCGCTGGAGCGGCCCGGCGTCACGGGCACCGCGGCGCCGGAGCCCGTCACGGGCACCGGCTCCTCGAGCACGTCGAGGAAGCCGCCCCGCCCGAAGGCCTGCTCGACCAGTCGCACCACGTCGTCGTGGTCGACGTTGCCGGCGGCCGAGACCACCATGGTGGCCGGGCGGTAGTGGCGGCGGTAGAAGCCGTGCACCTGCTCGCGCGTCAGCGCACGGATGCTCGCCTCGGTGCCGGCGATGGGGCGGCCGAGGTCGGAGGTGGCGCCGTAGGCCTGCTCGGCGAAGAGCTGGTGCACCACGTCGTCGGGGTCGTCGTCGTGCATCGCGATCTCGTCGAGGATCACCTCGCGCTCGGCCTCGACGTCGACGGCCTCGAGGAGGCTGTCGGTCATCATGTCCCCGAGCACGTCCACGGCCAGGGGCAGGTCCTCGTCGAGCACCCGCGCGTGGAAGCAGGTGTACTCCTTGGCGGTGAAGGCGTTGAACTCGCCGCCCACGGTGTCGAGGGCGATCGAGATGTCGAGCGCCGAGCGCGAACGGGTGCCCTTGAAGAGCAGGTGCTCGAGGAAGTGCGAGCACCCGTGCAGGGTGTCGTCCTCGTCGACGGACCCGACGCCGACCCAGACCCCCACGGCCGCCGAGCGGACGCCGGGCATGTGCTCGGTGACCACGCGCAGGCCCGAGGGCAGCACGCTGCGGCGTACGCCGGGTGCGTCGGCGAGGTCCTCGGTGCGGTTCGCCGGGGGTGCGGTGCTGGTGTGCTGGGTGTGGCTCACGTGGTCCTCCTGGGAAAAGCGGCCGACCCGCCCGAGAGGTCGTCTCGAGCGGGTCGGCCGGTGCAGCTGGTCAGGCGCGGGAGGTCACTCCTGCTCGGTGCTCTCGTCCACGACCTCGTCGGCGCCCTCGGCGCCCTCCTCGAGCACGGGCACGAGGGAGAGCTTGCCGCGGTCGTCGATCTCGCCGATCTCGACCTGGAGCTTCTGGCCGACGGAGACGACGTCCTCGACGGAGTCGACCCGCTTGCCGCCGGCGAGGCCGCGCAGCTTGCTGATGTGCAGCAGCCCGTCCTTGCCCGGCATCAGCGAGACGAACGCACCGAAGTTCGTCGTCTTGACGACGGTGCCGAGGTAGCGCTCGCCGACCTCGGGCATCGTCGGGTTGGCGATCGCGTTGACGGCCGAGCGGGCCGCCTCGGCAGCCTCGCCGTTGGTGGCACCGATGTAGACGGTGCCGTCGTCCTCGATCGACAGCGTGGCGCCGGTGTCGTCCTGGATCTGGTTGATCACCTTGCCCTTGGGGCCGATGACCTCGCCGATCTTGTCGACGGGCACCTTGACGGTGATGATCCGCGGCGCGTGCAGCGACATCTCCTCGGGGGCGTCGATGGCCTCGGCCATCACGTCGAGGATCGCCAGGCGCGCGTCGCGGGCCTGGGTCAGCGCGGCGGCCAGCACCTCGGCGGGGATGCCGTCGAGCTTGGTGTCGAGCTGCAGCGCGGTGACGAACTCGCGGGTGCCGGCGACCTTGAAGTCCATGTCACCGAACGCGTCCTCGGCGCCGAGGATGTCGGTCAGCGCGACGTACTGCGTCTGGCCGTCGACCTCGCCGGAGATGAGGCCCATCGCGATGCCGGCGACGGCGGCGCGCAGCGGGACACCCGCGTGCAGCAGCGACATCGTGGAGGCGCAGACCGAGCCCATCGAGGTGGAGCCGTTGGAGCCCATCGCCTCGGAGAGCTGGCGGATCGCGTAGGGGAACTCCTCGCGGCTGGGCAGCACCGGCAGCAGCGCGCGGCGCGCCAGGGCGCCGTGGCCGACCTCGCGGCGCTTGGGCGAGCCCACGCGACCGGTCTCGCCGGTGGAGAACGGCGGGAAGACGTACTTGTGCATGTAGCGGCGCGACTTCTCCGGGGAGAGGGTGTCGAGCTGCTGCTCCATCTTGAGCATGTTCAGCGTCGTGACGCCCAGGATCTGGGTCTCGCCACGCTCGAACAGCGCCGAGCCGTGCACGCGCGGGATCAGGCCGACCTCGGAGTGCAGCGGGCGGATGTCGGCGAGGCCGCGACCGTCGATGCGGACCTTGTCGCGCAGCACGCGCTCGCGCACGACCTCCTTGTTGAGGCCGCGGAACGCCGCGCCGATCTCCTTCTCGCGACCCTCGAACTGGCCGGCCAGCTTCTCGAGCAGCCCGGCCTTGAGCTCGTCGGTGCGCGCGTCGCGCTCCTGCTTGTCACCGATGGTCATCGCGGTGCTCAGGTCGGCCTTGACCGCCGAGGAGACCGCCTCGTAGACGTCGTCCTCGAAGTCGAGGAAGACCGGGAAGTCCTGGACCGGCTTGGCGGCCACGTTGGCCAGCTCGGCCTGGGCGTCGCACAGCTGCTTGATGAAGGGCTTCGCGGCGTCGAGGCCGCTGGCCACGACCTCCTCGGTGGGCGCCTGCACGCCGCCCTGGATCAGGGTCCAGGCCTGCTCGGTGGCCTCGGCCTCGACCATCATGATGGCCACGTCGCCGGTGTCGGTGACCCGACCGGCCACGACCATGTCGAAGACGGCGTCCTCGAGCTGGGTGTGGGTCGGGAAGGCGACCCACTGGCCCTCGATGAGCGCCACGCGCACGCCGCCGACGGGGCCGGAGAACGGCAGGCCGGAGAGCTGGGTGGAGATCGAGGCGGCGTTGATCGCGAGCACGTCGTAGGGCTGGTCGGGGTTGAGCGCCATCACCGTGATGACGACCTGGACCTCGTTGCGCAGGCCCTTCTTGAAGGTCGGGCGCAGCGGCCGGTCGATGAGGCGGCAGGTGAGGATCGCGTCCTCGCCCGGGCGACCCTCGCTGCGGAAGAACGAGCCGGGGATCTGGCCCGCGGCGTACATCCGCTCCTCGACGTCGATCGTCAGGGGGAAGAAGTCGAAGTGGTCCTTGGGGTGCTTGCCGGCGGTGGTCGCCGAGAGCAGCATCGTGTCGTCATCGAGGTAGGCGGTCACCGAACCGGCGGCCTGGCGGGCCAGCAGCCCGGTCTCGAACTTGATGGTGCGGGTGCCGAACTTGCCGTTGTCGAGGACGGTCTCGACAGCGGAGATGACGGGCTCGGCCATGGTGTTCTCAGTCAAAAGGGATCCTTGTCCTTCTCACGGAGCGATCCGCCGCGTCCCGCTGCGTGGCGGGGGGCGTTGCCAGGCCCGCCGGTGGTGCGGGGGCCGGTCTTCGATCGAGGCCCGCAGACCGCTCGCTCGCGGTGCTGAGAGCCACTACCGAGGACCGGGCCGGTGCGCGCGGGTCGCTCCTGGTGTGGGTTCTTCAGTTGTGCAGGCCCGAGCCTAGTGCTCCGGGCCCGGAATGCGACGAAGCGGCTGCCCAGTCGGGCAGCCGCTCCGCCCTTCACGAGTGGTGCGTGGTCAGCGACGCAGACCCAGGCGCTCGATGATCGAGCGGTACCGGCTGATGTCGGACTTGTTGAGGTAGTTCAGCAGCCGGCGGCGCTGACCCACGAGGAGCAGCAGGCCACGACGGCTGTGGTGGTCGTGCTTGTGGGTCTTCAGGTGCTCGGTCAGGTGGCTGATGCGGTGGCTCAGCAGCGCGATCTGCACCTCGGGCGAGCCGGTGTCGCCCTCGGCGACGGCGTACTCTGCGATGATCTTCTTCTTGGTCTCCGCGTCGGTTCCGATCGACATGCGGGCTCCCTTCTCGCCCCTGCTGGGGCTCTCGCTGCGCGGCGCGCCGGGGCCTGTTCACCCGGGCACTCTTGGTCCGCGGCCGTTCTACGGCAACCGGGCAACAATAGCGACGAGCGGCGCCCAACCCGAAATCCCGGGCCGGACGCCGCTCGTGGCGGGCGCAGCGAGGAGCACTCACACGTCGTGCTCGGTGCGCCGCTCGGTGATCGACCCGTCGGAGTGCGTGGTCGTGGCGACCGTGCCCTTGCGACGGTTCGAGTTGAGCGTGACAGCGCTCAGGATGATGACGCCGAGACCGACGATCGTCAGGATCCAGCCGATCATCTGCAGGTCGACGCCGTCGACGGCGTCCTGGACGGCCAGCGCCAGGATGAGGCCGACCGCGAGCAGGAAGGCTCCGAGTCCGTAACCCATGGTGTGTCCTTTCGTCGGTGGCGCCCCGATCAGGGGAGGGCATGGGGCGCCTCGAGCATGATGTCCACCGGGGCGTCCGGCTAAACCCCTGACTAGACGGGGCCCTCGGTGTCGCGCTGCGCGCGCAGTGCCAGGTAGACCGCCCGCACGCCCACGGCCCGCTCGAGCTCGCGGGTCACCCGGCCGAAGAACTGCTCGCGGTAGGTGTCGTCGGTGACGGTCGAGACCGCCAGGTAGAGCAGCGAGAACGCCGCCAGGAACAGCGAGACCTTGCCGAGCGGCACCGAGACCTGCACCAGGTAGGGCAGCTTGGTGATGTCGTCCTGCTCGAGCCCGGTCCAGGCCGACTGCACGTCGACGCCCATGGTCAGGGCCCCGAAGAGCAGGAAGAACACCAGCACGCCGCCGGCCATCAGCAGCACCTGCGCGGCCTGGATGACGACCATGAACGCCACCAGGTTGGCGCGCTCGAAGCCAGTCACCGTCGCGTACGACGCCGGGTCGGCGTCGGGGTCGGCCACCAGGCGGGTGCACTCGGCCTCCAGGGGGGTGCCGGCGCAGGCGCGCACCAGGAAGGCGTCGTCGACCTCGTCGTCGACCTTGTCGACCTCCTCGGGCAGCCGCACCGCCAGGAACGCCACCGCCAGCACTGCGAAGAGCAGCACGACCAGCCACAGTGCACCGGTCTCGAGCTCGGCCGCGAGCTGCCAGACCTCGGCGTTGATGAACAGGAACGTGACGAAGACCAGCAGCAGCGGCAGCGCCCGGGTCGCCAGCGGCAGCAGCGAGCGCAGCCCGGCGACGGTGCGTGCCAGCGCCCAGGTCACGATCGGGCGTGCGTGGAGCACGGTGAGGGCGTAGACGACCGTGGCGGCGATGACCAGCGACAGCACCACCGCGGGAGCGGCGCTCACCTGCCCGGTCACCCAGGCGAGCGCGCCGCCGCCCGCCGCGGCGACCAGGGCCACCAGCAGCAGCCGCGGCACGGTGCGCCGGGGCGAGAGCGCCGCCCGGGCCTCGGTGCGCTTCTCGGGCACGAAGTAGGACAGCCCGTTGGCCAGGAACCACGAGTCGGTGCGCTCGAGCGGGTCGTCGCCACGACCGTGCCGTCCGCGCAGCGGCAGCGAGGGGCGCGACGGCACGCGCTCAGGCCCCCCGGGTCTCGCGCAGCAGCTCGCGAGCGCCCGCGACGTCGGCGGCCATCTGCTCGAGCAGCTCGTCGACGGAGTCGAAGGCAGTCATCCCGCGCAGCCGCTCGACGAAGCCGACCTCGACCTCGACGCCGTAGAGCTCGAGGTCGGTGCGGTCGAGCACGTAGGTCTCGACCCGGCGCTCGCGCTCGCCGGCGAAGGTCGGGTTGGTGCCGACGCTGATCGCCCCCGGGAGGGTCTCCCCCGTGTCGAGACGCCGCAGCCACCCGGCGTACACGCCGTCGGCGGGGGCGGCGGTGCGCGCGTCGACCGGCACGTTGGCGGTCGGGTAGCCCAGGTCGCGCCCGCGCTGGTCGCCGCGCACCACCTCGCCCCGCACGGCGTAGGGCCGTCCCAGCGCCTCGGCCGCGCCGGCGACGTCGCCGGCGGCCAGGCAGGTGCGCACGTAGGTGGAGGACCACACCTGCGGGCCCCCGTCGAGCTCGATGCCCTCGGCGCTCATGCCACGCGGGCCGCCGAGCTCGACCAGGGTCGCCACGTCGCCGCTCGCCCGGTGGCCGAAGCGGAAGTTGGCACCGACCACCACGGCCGCGGCACCGAGGGCCTCGACCAGGACCCGGTCGACGAACTCGGCCGGCGACCAGGAGGCCACGTCACGGTCGAAGGGCAGCGCCAGGACCGCGTCGGCGCCCGCCCGGCCGAGCAGGTCGGCGCGGGCCTCGAGCGTGGTCAACGAGGTGGGCGCGTGCTCGGGACGCAGCACCGCCATGGGGTGCGGGTCGAACGTGACCACCACGAGTGCCAGGCTGCGCTCGTCGGCCACGCGACGCGCTCGAGCCAGCACCTGGCGGTGACCCAGGTGCACGCCGTCGAAGTTGCCGATGGTGACGACGGTGCGGGCCAGGTCGGCGGGCACGTCGTCCAGGGAACGCCAGAGCTGCACGGGCACGACCCTATCCCCGGCTCAACCCTGCACGAACACCGCGACCGGACGGGCCCGGCCCTCGCGCGGCTCGTAGAGGGCGAGGAACTCCCCGTCGGGGTCGAAGACGCCGGTCAGGGTGTCGAGCGCCAGGTCGAGCGGACGACCCACGCGCACGTCGCGGGCCTGCTGCTCGTCGAGGTCGACGGCCCGGAAGGCGGCCCGTGCGGCCACGGCCAGCGGGAGCACCGCGAAGTCGTCGGCCAGCTCGTCGAGCGTGCGGGCGACGCCGAGGTCGTAGGGGCCCACGGCCGTGCGGCGCAGGGCGGTGAGGTGGCCGCCGGTGCCCAGGAGGGCGCCGGCGTCGCGGGCGACCGCACGCACGTAGGTGCCCGACGAGCAGCGCATCGTGATGTCGGCGTCGAGCACCTCGAGACCCTCGAGGTCCTCGACGGTGCTCCTGCGCACGTCGTGGACGACGAGCTCGTGGATCGTCACCGGTCGTGCCTCGAGCTCGACCTGCTCGCCGTCGCGCACCCGCTGGTAGGCGCGCTTGCCGTCGACCTTGATCGCCGAGACGGCGGTCGGGACCTGCTCGATGTCGCCCACGAAGCCGGTCAGGGCCGCCCGCACCTGCTGCTCGTCGACGCCGGCGGCGCCAGCGGTGGCGCTGACCTCGCCCTCGGCGTCGTCGGTGCCGGTCGCGACCCCCAGCCGCACCGTGGCGTCGTACGCCTTCTCGGTGAGCATCAGGTGGCCCAGCAGGCGGGTGGCCCGGTCGACCCCGAGCACGAGCACGCCCGTGGCCATCGGGTCGAGGGTGCCCGCGTGCCCGACCTTGCGGGTGCCGGCCAGGCGTCGCACCCGGGCGACGACGTCGTGGGAGGTGATCCCCGCGGGCTTGTCGACCACGACCAGCCCCGGGGTCACCGGCGCGGAGGGCCTCACGCCTCCGGCTCGTCCTCGTCCGCGGCGTCGTCGTCCGCGGCGTCCTCGGCGGACTCCTCGCGGGGCTTCTTGTAGGGGTCGGCCTCGCCGGCGTACGCCGCGCCGCGCTGGGCGGCGACGGCCTCGTCCTGCGCCCGCGCCCGCGCGAGCACCTCGTCGAGCTGGCGTGCGGTCTGGGGCAGCGCGTCGTGGATGAACTCCAGCGTGGGCGCCAGGCGCATGCCGAGCTGCTTGGCGACCTCGGAGCGCAGCAGCCCCTTGGCCGACTCCAGCGCCGCCGCGGTGGCCACGAGCTGGGCCTCCTCGTCGTCGGTGGCGCCGGGGCCGGCGGCGCCCAGCACGGTGTAGAAGACGCTGGCGTGCTGGGTGTCGCCGGTGACGCGCACGTCGGTGACGGTCACGAAACCCAGACGCGGGTCCTTGACCCGACGCTCGAGCATCTCGGCGACGATCACCTGGATCCGGTCGGCGATCTTGCGCACCCGGGGGTTGGTCATAGTTCTGTCCTGCTCATGAGTTGGTGTCGCTCGCGGTGCGAGCCCGTCGGACCGCGAGCGGAGCGAGCCTGGTCCGGCGGAACAGGAGAGGCGGCGAGCGGAGCGAGCGCCATGCCTTCCTGTCCCGCCGGAGGCGGGAGGGCCGTCAGGCCCGCGGGATCTCCTTCATCTCGAAGGCCTCCACGACATCGCCCTCCTTGATGTCCTGGAAGTTCTTGAGCACCAGACCGCACTCGAAGCCCTCGCGGACCTCGGCGGCGTCGTCCTTCTCCCGCTTCAGCGAGGCCAGGTCGAGGTTGTCGGCCACGACGTTGCCGTCGCGGATGACCCGCACCTTCGCGTTGCGCCGGATCAGGCCGCTGGTGACCATGCAGCCCGCGATGTTGCCGATCTTGGAGGAGCGGAAGATCGCGCGGATCTCCGCCTGACCCAGGGTCGACTCCTCGTAGATGGGCTTGAGCATGCCCTTGAGGGCCGCCTCGATCTCCTCGATCGCCTGGTAGATGACCGAGTAGTAGCGGATCTCGACACCCTCCTTGTCGGCCATCTCGGTCGCCTTGCCCTGGGGCCGGACGTTGAAGCCGATGATGATCGCGTCGGAGGCGGCGGCGAGGTCGACGTTGGTCTCGGTGATCGCACCGACACCGCGGTCGATGACCCGCAGGCTGACCTCGTCGCCGACGTCGAGGCCGGACAGGGCGTCCTCGAGCGCCTCGACCGAGCCGGACACGTCGCCCTTGAGGATCAGGTTGAGCTCCTGGCTCTCGCCCTTCTCCATGGAGGCCATGAAGTCCTCGAGCGTGCGGCGGACGCGACGCTTGGCCTGCATGGCCGCACGCTCGCGCGCCTCGCGCTTCTCGGCGATCTGGCGGGCCATCCGGTCGTCGTCGACGACCAGGAAGTTCTGGCCCGCACCCGGGGTGGCCGTCAGGCCCAGCACCATCGCGGGACGCGACGGGTCGGCCTCGGTGATCGACTCGCCGTGCTCGTCGAGCATGGCGCGCACCCGGCCGTACGCCGGGCCCGCCACGATCGAGTCGCCCACGCGCAGCGTGCCGCGCTGGACCAGGATCGTGGCGACCGGACCGCGACCGCGGTCGAGGTGCGCCTCGATGACCAGGCCCTGCGCGTCCTGCTCGGGGTTGGCCCGCAGGTCGAGCGAGGCGTCGGCGGTCAGCACGACGGCCTCGAGCAGCTTGTCGAGGTTGAGCTCGGACTTGGCCGAGACGTCGACGAACATCGCGTCGCCGCCGTACTCCTCGGGCACCAGGCCGTACTCGGAGAGCTGACCACGGACCTTGGTCGGGTCCGCGCTCTCCTTGTCGATCTTGTTGACCGCGACCACGATCGGCACACCGGCCGCCTTGGCGTGGTTGAGCGCCTCGATGGTCTGGGGCATCACGCCGTCGTCGGCCGCGACCACGAGGATCGCGATGTCGGTGGCCTGGGCACCACGAGCACGCATCGAGGTGAACGCCTCGTGACCCGGGGTGTCGATGAAGGTGATGCGTCGCTCGTTGCCGTCGACGTCGGTGGTGACCTGGTAGGCACCGATGTGCTGGGTGATGCCACCGGCCTCCTTGTCGACGACGTTGGCGCTGCGCAGCGCGTCGAGGAGCTTGGTCTTGCCGTGGTCGACGTGACCCATGACGGTGACGACCGGCGGCCGCACCATCAGGTCGGACTCGTCGCCCTCGTCCTCACCGAACTCGAGGTCGAAGGACTCCAGCAGCTCGCGGTCCTCGTCCTCGGGCGAGACGACCTGCACGACGTAGTTGAGCTCCTCGCCGATCAGCTCGAGCGTCGCGTCGTTGACCGACTCGGTCGCGGTGACCATCTCGCCGAGGTGGAAGAGCATCTGCACCAGCTGGGCGGCGTCGACGCCGACCTTCTCGGCGAAGTCGGTCAGCGAGGCGCCGCGCGCCAGGCGCACGACCTCGCCGTTGCCCTTGCGGACGCGCATGCCGCCCAGGGTCGGGGCCTCCATGGCCTCGAACTCCTGACGACGTGCCCGCTTCGACTTGCGACCACGACGCGAGGGACCCCCGGGACGCCCGAAGGCACCCTGGGTCTGACCGCGCTGGCCGGGACGACCGCCACCGGGGCGGCCACCGCCGCCGGGGCGACCGGCGAAGCCGCCGGGCGCGCCACCGGGGCGACCCGGGGCACCGGCGCCACCGCGACCGGGAGCACCGGGACGGCCACCGGGGCCGGGACGGCCGGCACCCGGAGCGGGACGGCCGCCGGGGCCCGAGCCGAAGGCGGCTGGGGACTTGGGCATCATCGCCGGGTTGGGGCGCGGCATGCCGGAGCGCCCGGGGGCGCCGCCGTCACGACCGGCCGGCGGACGGGGCGGGCGCTGGTCGCCGGTGCCGGGCGCCGACGGGCCGCGCTCGCCACCGGGAGCCGAGCTGGGCTTGCGGCCCATGCCCTGGCTCGAGGAGAACGGGTTGTTGCCCGGACGCGGGGTGCCGGGACGACCGACCGGCCGCGGGGCCGGCTTGCCGCCCTCGCCGCCGTCGGACTTGGCGGCCGGGGCCTGGGGCTCGGCCTTCTCGGGGGCGGGCTTGGCGGCCGGGCGCGGAGCCGGCTTGGGGCCCGGACGCGGCGCGGACGCGGCGGCGGGCGCCTCGGCGGCGGGCGCGGCAGGGGTCTCGGG